>NZ_JBNLYC010000161.1:0-8884 GCF_050172015.1 Bacillus sp. GMa5/1
TAGATGAAATTAATATAGATAAGTATTTACTACGATTGCCTTCCTATTTTTCTTAGAATTTTTTTAGTGAATCAAAATTTAAATTGCGTATACATCTTTTGTACTAGTAGACCTAAGTCTAAAAGTATGTACAATTACACCATTTGACTAATGGGTAAACTTCACAAACTGATATATACTAGTATTGTGTCTTGCCTTTTTAGGTGTAGTACACAGCCGGTGATTGGCTAGTGGATGTTCTTCCATTTTGCCAGTGCCGGTTTTTTGTTGGATAATAGAGAAAATGAAGTTTTTATAAGGAAAGAAGGGGTTGTTTTGAAAGATGTAAATTCTATCTTTATGAGAGAAAAGATTGCTAGTTTTTATCTTTATTTTATTTCTTTTCTTGGTTTGGTTACTATAACTATATCTTTACTTGAAATTAAAATCCCTTCTCATCTAACAATACTAATATTGTTGTTACTTTTTATGGGGATTGCAGAGTATTTTCCTGTAAGATTTTGGAGAGGAACTAGTTCGCTTACCTTTCCGATAATTTACGCTATGAGTTGGCAGTTTGGAATCCATATAACTATTGTTGCTATTGTACTTGTGACGCTAATTATTCACCTGCATCGTCGTTCACCGATACAAAGAATGTTATTTAATAGTACTCAACATGCACTTAGTTTGATCTTTGCCAAATGGTTTTCAGACAAATGTATGTCCTTAATAATTAATAAGATAGGTATGTCAGTTCTGTATGAGAATTTAATATCTTTGTTATTATTTTGCATGTTTTTTTGTTTTTTCAACAATCGCTTTTACGATTTGTTAATGATACTTCTTCCGCAGCCATATTCAATTTATCAATGGTATAAAAAAACTATTACGGTATTTCTTTGCGAAACTTTTGGTTTCTCTTATGCGGCACTGATGCATGTACTAATTAGTACATATAGTGTGGAAGTAAACGAAGTTACAGTGCTGTTTTTCTTTTTTCCACTTGTAGCAACTTCCGTTATTAGTTCTTTTTCTGTACGGATAAGGATGGAGAAAGAACGATTATATGAGTTATTTCTTATTACGACCGAAATTAGTCGAGGATTAACTGGAGGAAACTTGAAGCATATTAAACAAGCACTTAAAGGTTTTTTTGGCATACAAGCATATGTAATATGGACAAAAGATGATGGAAACTGGAATATTCTATTAAAAGATGGGAAAGTTCGCCCTGATATTTCTGATCATTTAGAAAATTACGATGCGTTTGAGGGACTTTCTAAAAATCTTGTATTTAATGATTGGAAAATTGGTACGGCTCCTGGAGATGAAATATTTGAAAGTGTCATACGCTCACTTGTATATTTTCCTCTTATTGTTAATGATGAACTAGTCGGAATGTTTGTTGCAGGGAAAAGTAGAAATGCGGGCTTCTTTCCAGAAGATGTACAGTCGTTAGCTACATTTTCTAACCAATTAGCTAACGTAGTTAAAACAAGGATATTAATTTCTGAACAGGAAAAAAGAATGATTTTAGAAGAAAGAAATAGAATTGCTCGAGAAATTCACGATGGTATTGCGCAAACATTAGCCGGGGTGATATTCCAACTAGAATCCGCGCAGAAAAAATACCGTGATAAACCAAAAGATATGCAGCAAGTAGTAGAGAGAAGCATAAAAGATTTAAGAGGAAGCCTAGGAGAAGTTCGCTATTCTATTTATGCTTTAAAACCATATCCGACACAACAATTGGGACTTAAGCAGGCGATAGCAAGTAAAATAAAATCTTTAAGACAAGAATATGAACTAGACATTACATATCATGAAAGAGGTCATGCACGTGCGCTTAGTTTTTCAAAAGAAAGAGTTATATTTGATACATTACAAGAGAGTTTGCAAAACATTGTAAAACATGCACAGGCAAAAAAGGCTGATGTTTTACTCAGCTATCAAAGTGAACACGTGCTTTTAAGGGTTAAGGATAACGGAGTTGGCTTTTCACTATTTGAGTCTATGGTTAAAACGAAGAATGAGCCACATTATGGTATATTACATATGAATGAACAAGCTGACCAATTAGGGGCTACTTTACAGATTGATAGTTCTGTAGGAAAAGGGACAGAAATTACACTGTTAATTCCAGATTCACAAACAAGGGGTGCGTAAAATGATTAAAATATTAGTAGTAGATGATCATGCTTTTTTACGGGATGCAATTCGGAGCATACTAGAGGATGAATCTGATATGAAAGTGGTTGGAGAAGCTAGCTCTGGGGATGGAGTATTGGGAAAAGTAGAAGAATGCCGACCAGATTGTATTTTGATGGATATTAATCTTCCAGAGAAAAATGGGATTGAAGCTACAGAGTTAGTGAAAAAAAAATATCCGAGTTGCCGTGTACTTGTGTTTACAATGTATGAACATGACGAGTATTTAATGGATGCACTCCAGGCCGGTGCTGATGGTTATTTATTGAAGGATTCATCATCAGATCAGGTAGTAGCAGCAATTCGAATGTTATATCGAGGCGATTCAGTCATTCATCCGCGTATGACTAAAAAATTAATTACATATCATCAGCAAAAAATGAAAGTAGAATCAAATGAAAATGAACTGACGGAACGTGAAAAGGAAATTCTCTTTGAACTAGTAAAAGGACTTAGTAATAAAGAAATTGCTGAAGTTTTATATATTAGTGATAAAACAGTTAAAATTCACATCAATAAAATTTTTAAAAAGCTAAATGTGAAAAGTCGATCGCAAGCAGTGATTTATGCAGTCCGAAATCAATTAGTTCCGCTAGATTAAATAAGAAATCTATCAAAGAACTATCGTGTCGCTTTATTCTGTATTACAAAGAATAAAGGACAAGGTAGTTCTTTTGTACTATGTAGGCATAGAATCCTTAGAGAAAAGATACTCCTTTTGTTTAATTTTCAGAATAATCAAAATGTGAAATAATAAAAATAGAATTACATTTTAATCTTGTTAATAATTCATTTTGTGAAAATCTTTTGTTGGAAATAAATTACGGAGGGCTCTTATAGAAAGAGTAAAGTGAGTGGTTAGCTATGTGAGGTATGGGGATGGTAGTAGTGTTGGAAATCTTTCATGATACAAAAGATTAAGATTAATAGAGTTTCCAATGCTACATGGGAATTTAAGAATCAATTTGTTTCAAAAAATAATATTAATAATGGGGAGATGTAATATGAAACGAGGGAAATTTGGAAAGATTCTTATTGGAACGTTAACAGTTGGAATGTTATTGTCTCAAGGAATTCCATATAACGTATTAGCGGAAGAGGTAAATACATCTACTTTAACTGGAATTGATGATGCAAATGCTATCTTAAAAGGTCTTACAAAGGAACAACGTAATGCCTTAAAAACGTTAGATACAAGACCAGGTTTTGTTATTTCGCCAGGTATCAATACAACAAGTCCTAATAATGTGAATGTGATTATAGAATTTAAGCAAGCGCCTAGCAAAATAGAGGTATTAAAACAAGCGGCTAAAGGGAAAAAATTAGCTCTTTCAAATGCGGAACAAAAGGTAGAGGCATCACATAAAGGATTTAAAGCAGAGCTTGAGCAGCTTCAAAAGAATAAAGAGAAAGGGACAAATGTAAAATCTGCAAAAATAACAAGAGAATATAAGAATGCTTTTAATGGTGTAGCGATTTCTTTACCAGCAAATATGATCGAAGACTTAGTTCGTACCGGTATCGTTAAGCGCGTATGGGAAGATCATGAGGTTAAAATTGATTTGCCGAAAGGAACAACTAAGACTGTTGTTGAACCGAAAATGGCGGATAGTGTACCGCAAATTGGTGTGGACAAGCTGCATGATGAAAAAATAACAGGGAAAGGAATTAAGGTAGGTGTACTGGACACAGGTATTGATTACAACCACCCGGATTTGAAAGATGCATATAAAGGATATCGTGCAAAACAAGGTGAAGATCCAAGTAAAATAGATCCGAACTCCATAAAAGGATGGGACTTTGTTAATAATGATGCTGATCCAATGGAGACAACGTATAAGGATTGGCAAAATTCTGGAGGATATCCAGAGATTTATGAGGGGAGTGCATATTATACATCCCATGGTACGCATGTAGCTGGGACAATTGCTGCAGACAAACAGAATAGTGTGGATTATGCAGTGAAGGGTGTTGCTCCAGATGTAGATTTATATTCATATCGCGTATTAGGCCCATATGGAAGTGGACAAACAAGCGGTATTCTTGCTGCGATTGATAAAGCAGTGAAAGACAATATGGATGTTATCAATTTATCACTAGGTGCGTCTATTAATGATCCTTTATATCCTACTTCTGTCGCAGTGAACAATGCGATGTTAGCTGGTGTTGTTACAGTTGTAGCAGCAGGTAATAGTGGTCCGGAAGAAGGTACCATTGGATCACCTAGTGCAGCGGCACTTCCGATTACTGTTGGAGCCAGTAACGCTGCAATGAAAATCCCAACGTTTTCCGTCGATGCAGGTGATTTACATGTGGATAAGATGATGCTACTTGGAAAAAGCTTTACTGATAAGATTGAAGATTTGAAAGGTCAATCCGTATCAGTTGTATATGCAGGGCTCGGGAAATCAGATGATTTTACAGGAAAAGATGTAAAAGGAAAATTAGCTCTTATCCAACGCGGTGAGATTACATTTGATGAGAAAATTAAGCATGCTAAGGAAGCAGGCGCAAAGGCGGTAATCGTATATAACAATGTAGATGGTGAAATTACAAGTTATCTTGGGGAAAGTACTGCATCTATTCCATCGTTCCGCTTAACAAAAGTAGATGGTGAGAAATTACAAGCAAAAGCTGTACAAGGAGATGTGTCGTTAGCGTTTGGGGAACTAAGTAATATAAAAACAGAGGGAGATCACTTAGCTGATTTCAGCTCCCGTGGTCCTGCAACTAAGACAGATGATATTAAGCCAGATATTGTAGCACCAGGTGTGTCTATTTTCTCAACTGTTCCTGAATATATTAATGATCCAAAAGATGGAGAAAATTATCCGATAGCGTATGGACGTATATCAGGTACCTCTATGGCAACTCCTCATACTACAGGGGTAGCGGCACTCATTTTACAAGAACATCCAAATTATAGTCCATTTGAAGTAAAAGAAGCACTCATGAATACCGCAGTTGACTTAAAAGAAGAGCGTTCTGTATTTGAGGTGGGCTCAGGACGAATTGATGCATACCGTGCAGTTCATGCAGATACATCAATCGAGGTTGTTGATAAAACATCAAACGTTGTAGGTGATGAAGAAGTAGAAATTGAAGAAAAAACAGGTTCTATTGCATTTGGGTATAAAAATCAAATTGAAAATGGGCCTATTAAAGATAGTCGAAAAGTTTTAATTAAGAACAGCAGTAAAACAGATGGGAAAGAGTTTAAATTAGAGGTGAAATTTTCACCTACAAGTGTAGGTGTGCAAGATGCAGCGAAGAATGGTGTGAAGCTAAACGTACCAGATTCTATTAAAGTAGCTCCTGGTGCATCAGAGGAAATTAGCCCTGAAATTACCATTCCTGAAAACGCTGAATTTGGTAGATATGAGGGCTATATTCATATTTCAAATAAAAACAATGAAAAAGAAGTATATCAAGTACCATTTGCAGTTAAATTCACAGAAAAAGGGATTGCGTCTGTAGATTTACTGAGAGATGCAATGGCAACAGATGCTTCTAAATTCCATCCATTTATGGAAAGACCAAGTTCGCCGTTGACATTTAAATTAAATAGTCCTCTCGAAACCATTGATGCAATTGTAAAGGACCGAACGACAGGGAAGGCATTAGGAGTCGTTGGTACACTTAATGCAAGTAGTCTAACACCGAATGTTGGATATATGATGTTTTCTGGTATGGGAGGGTATGTACTTCCATTCACAGGAGATCCAGCTCATCCAATTGCGGATAAACCTGTTATGTTGCCTGATGGAGATTACGAATTGAACTTCGTTGGATATGATAAAGAAGGAAAATCTTATACAAAAGGCGATAGCATTATCATTGATAATGTAATACCTGAAATGAAATTTAAGGATGTACAACCTGGTATACACGAAGTCAATGATTCTATGTTTAAAGAAGAAGACGGCCAGAGTGCATTATGGGTGCATGGTAATATTTATGATTCTACAGTAGATGCATTAAAGGCAAAAGGGTTGCAATATGATCAAAAAGCGAATCAAATTGTATATTATCAAAACTCAGCCTTCCCATCAGGATGGTTGAATACAATTCAAGCAAATGGTGATTTTAAATTTGGAGTACTTCCAGAGGAAATAAATGAGCCGTTAAATTTAAAATTATTTGGATATGATCTTGCAACTGCAGGGAATATGGCAACTGGATATAAAGATTACGTCTTTGTAAAAGAAGGGACAGAATACGCTGTTCCAAGTTATGACAAAGATAAAATCAAATTAGGAGAGAAAATTACATTAACTTTGAATCTTAATAATGTAAAACAGCTTATGTCAGGTACATTTGAAATTCCTTATTACAAGCAGCTATTTAAATTTACAGATGTGAAACCAAATCCAGCACTTACGGAATATGTAGAACAACATGGATTGAACCTTAAATTAGAAGATCCGAAGATAAGTGAAGCAGGAGCTTGGGAAAACAAGGTGAAAGTTGGCGCATCATTGGAGGGAAAAGAATTTAAAGGATTAGATGGAGATAAACCATTTTTAGATGTTACATTCGAGATGACGAACGATGAATACTTTAATGGTTTGACTGCATTTGGAGTAGATAAGTTCTCTTATACAAAAGTTGGTGCATCAGAAGGCATTGAGATTCCCGCGTTTAAAGATAAATCTTTTGCTATTGTTTCGAAACATTCAACGGTTACAGGATATATTGGCCCGGAAGCTTTCTTGAATGAAGAGGGGTATTTAGGTAAGAAAGACTATACAAAACTAGGAGCAAAAGTGTACGCAGTTGGCAAGGATGGAAAGAAATATACAGGAACGATTGGTGATAACGGACAATTTGAAATTCATAGTGTTCCAGTAAGCGATAAAGAATATGATATTTTCGTAGAAATGCCAGGTCATTTAAATAGTAAATTAACAACAAAAATAGGGAAAATGCAGGATGGAGAATTAGTGGGACAAAACTTTAGAGCTGACATGGATGATAACCTTGCAGGTGATGTAAACGGCGATAAAATGGTAGATATTCAAGATGCTAGAATAGCAGCTTTATCGTATGGAAAAGGAAAAGTATCTGTAAAAGATGGAGATATAAATCAAGATGGTGTTGTAGATGAAACGGATGTTCGTTTAATTGAGAAAAACTTCTTGAAAAAGGGACCAGATGCTAAAGGAAACGAGAAACCGAAAGAAAATGTAGGGCCAGTGACGTTAGAGAAAATTTTACGCTCTATCGGTTTAGAACCAAAAAAATAAGTGGACAAACTTCTAGAGTAAATAAAGGCATCAGACAATGGATATTAAATGAAATGGATTGGTTAACAAATGACCGGTAATGATTTACGGTAACATTACCGGTCATTTTAAGAGTCATAGTCGTTTGGGTACATGAAGTAACTAGTTTAAAGTAAGTTCGCTTTCATTATGGGACAAGGAAGTTGCTTAATTATTATTGTTGTTTGTGGGATGGAAATAAGGTTTGTAGTTTAAACTTTAACAATAGGGGGACTTGTGAAATGGGTATGAAGAAAAAACTTGGTATGGGTGTTGTAACTGCAGTGCTTGGCTTATCCTTAATTGGCGGGGGAACATATGCATATTTTAGTGATAAGGAAGTATCACAAAACACGTTTGCAGCGGGTACTTTAGATTTGAGTGTGAATCCAGAAGTTGTTATTAATGTCGACAATCTGAAACCAGGTGATGAAATGGAACGTGGTTTTCAATTAGTAAACAAAGGAACCTTAGCAATAGGAGATGTGAAACTCCTGACAGATTACAGTGTAATCGATGCGAAAGGGGATAATGGAAATGCTGATTTTGGTGATCATATCCGTGTTGATTTCTTGTGGAACTTGGATAAAAATGAGGTTCCGATTTGGTCTACTACATTATCTGAATTAAAGGTAGCTACGCAAAATGGAAATATTCCTAATCTTGTAAAGAACGGTATTGTAGATCGAGAAGGAAATGGACTTGCTCCAGGTGATGATGATACGTTTTATGTAATGTTTACATTCGTAGATAACGGTGAAGAACAAAATGTATTTCAAGGAGATGCGTTGAAATTAAATTGGACTTTTAACTCCATGCAAGCAAGCGGTGAAGAAAAGTAAGTGTAATAATTTGTATACTATATGTGTGAGACATATCGTATACAAATGAAGGCGTTTATCCTCAATGGTAAAACTCCTTATAAAAATATGGGTGAAAAACTTGATGATGATTTCCCTTTTAAAACACATCGTAAACATATTTTGCGATGTGTTTTGTTGTAAGTTGGAGAGTACAGAAATATTAAATGATTATCCAGCTTTTGAGATACTTTGAGGGAATTTAGCACCTTACGCTAGCTTAGCAGCTTTCCTGTCCCCTTTATCCCCAAGAAGACGTAATCCAGTTATGATGAGCATACATCCTCATACGCGAAATTGAAAGTAACAACTAGTGCATGCTCACAAAACTTTTCATCCTATGGCAGAGAAGTTCTAGAAAATCAAGAACACCCTGCAGAGAATAAGCTGAGGGACTTACTGGCTCATGTAAAAGAGAAGTATATGAAAGTGAAGGGCTAAATTTTAAAATTCTAAAAAGGGTGAATGGATGATGTTAGGGATAGGGTTGATTGTATTAAGTATTTTACTTGTCAGCATTGTATTTTTACCATGATGCTTTATTCCAAGTGAGACAGAAAACATGTAGTA
>NZ_JBNLYC010000162.1:0-8825 GCF_050172015.1 Bacillus sp. GMa5/1
TTTTTTGTATTATAAAATGATTATATCGTATTACATTAAACGATGAGAATATTTTTAAATAGTAGAAATTAGAGACTCTTCAATAAAAAGGAATTAAATATGGTATTCTTTAGTTAAGATATGTAAACGAAGACGGGGGAATGAAGATGGATAAGAAGCTAAAGTATTGGCTAGCATCTATTATAGGGGGAGTAGTACTTGCAACTGGTATGACTTATGGAATATTACAGTTTGCTGAAGTCCCGCTTAAGGGTGAGGACCATGTTTTTGCAGAGGTTAATAAAGAAGACATACTATCGAATGAAGCAGAAGTGAAAGGTTCAAATGCACAACTTCACATTACAGTAACTTCTACTGAAGAAGAAGTTATTTCAGCTATGCATAGCATGACTCATCAAAAAGTAAAAGCGTGTGAAGGAAAGGGAGCAACCCCTATGTCCAAAAAGAATGCAGAGAAAGTAAGAAATATTCTAAACGGAAACAATTTCAAGAACAAAGAAGAGCTATTAGCAATTACTGAAAGATGGGCAAATAGAGATTTTAGTAAAATTGTAGAAGAACATAACTATTTTATTAAACTTCAAGGTGGCAAGATAGGTGAAGCTACAGTGATGGATAAGGTAGACGAGCAAGTATTCTGTCTCAATACTTTCGGTGATGATGTAACGGCTGCATTAATTAAATCAGGAGATCTTCAAGCGCTGTAAGGTGTTTTTTCTCTGATATAAAGAAAGCCTCAAGTATTCATATACTTGAGGCTTTTCCAATGGAAAGATAGGAATGGTCCGAATTCTTTACATTAAGAACAAAGTGGAATTACTCCTAAACCAATTAATAAAGCTGCAGCAACTGCTGGAATTGGTACAGGAATTTGAATACCTTCTACAAATAAGAAATATTGACCACTTACTATTTTAAAACAAACTAATTGCACGGCTATTCCTCCCTTCTTTTAGGATTAATACATTATATTAATTTATCTATCTATTTATATAGTTAAATTATTTATTTTTAAAAATATAGTTAATATGTGAATAGTCTTCGAAAGGACCTGCTCAATCAATGCGGAAAAACATAAGATGAAACGAATCCATTAAAATACATGAGTGAACCTTAGTTTTCCCCTCTTATCTAAAGGAGGAACTATTATGGGTTATGGTGGTAGTTGTGGCGGTTGTGGCTTTTCTGGAGGCTTTGCTTTATTAGTTGTGTTATTCATTTTATTAATCATCGTTGGAGCTTCTTGCTTCTGCTAAAAACTATTGGAAAAGACACTCATATAGAGTGTCTTTTCTTTCGTGCAAAATGATTCCTGACAATAGCCAACTGTATAAAGTATACGGTATACTTTTGCCTCATTAGACATATAAAAATGTTGGAGGGATGTTATGAAACTAGTAGGGAAGCACATTTATATTCGGCTTTATAAAACTGATGATGCCAACGAGTTAGCTAACTTACATATTAGAAATCGCGAATTTTTTCAACGAGTTTGCCCGTTGCTCCCAGAAGTTTTTTATACAAAATAACATCAAAAAATACGTCTTGAACAAGTGTTAAAAAAGAAAGCTGAAGGGCAAGTATATCCTTTTGGAGTCTTTTTAAGAGAAAATGATACAATGAAGATAATATTAGGAAATTATGGGGATGATTACGTTGCTTACTTTGATAAAATTTGTAGTTAGTTATGTTGCAAGTCTGTTTGCTTTTATTTTTGGATGGTTCTTAATTTCATATATTTTTAATCCTAGCTTTATTCACCCGGACGTTTTACATGGATTCATAAAAACTATCGTCACTTATGGTAGTATACCAGCTCTCATAGTTTGTTTACTTGGGGAAGTTTTATATAGGAAAATTAAACGATGTCGAGAGTTTCAATTTGGAATTCCTTTATTTATAGGACTAGCAGTTATCTATACACTTATACCATTTCTTTTTCTTTTTACTTTTACTTTTTCACATTTCTTTGACTTCGTTGCACCTGTTATTATGGGTTCCTTAGCGTTTTATTTAGTACGTAGAAAAATATAATTCTCGTTTTGGTGCATTATAATAGCTATCTCTGAATCACTAGTTTCAAAAAGCCTTCACGCAATAATGATTGCATGAAGGCTTTTGATGTTTGCTTATTTTTTTGTCTCGTTAACCCATGTAATAATGTCCTGGATGACGTATTCGGGAACGTTAGCAGGGATTTCATATTCACTAGGGAGGCTTAATTCCCCGTCACCCTCCGTGAAGAAATGATTCAATTTCGGATATTTTTTGAACTGAACATTCCCGCGGTTTGAAAGTCCTTTCTGCCATTTTGTATATTCATCTTTTACTGTTACTTGATAATCACGTGCTCCTTGCAGAATGAGTAAAGGCTCTTTTCTTAATCTTGCCTCTTCAACTGGACGCCACCTAGAAACATCATACATAAAATGAGGTGACCCAAAATTGTAGCCAGCTGGAGGATGGTCAGGATTGAAAGTAGGATCCTGAATAAAAGCAGCCTGTCTTTTTAGTTCATCGATTTCTTCCTTTGGTTTCCCAAGGTATTGATACTGATCAATGGCAATTTCAGTCAAAGGGCGTGCAGGTGGTGCGAGTAAGATGCTTCCTCGGACAAGTGAGGAAGGTGCTTTGCTTAGTATACGTGGCATTGTGCCAGCTCCTAGGCTATGTCCAAGAATGAAAATATTATTTGGATCAATGCCTTCCTGCTGCGCTGCTGATTTTGCTGCAAATATAGCATCATCTGTAGTATCACGGTCTAACGTAACAGGTTCTGTACTCATCTTTAATGCATGTTCTAAGGTGCGTTTTTCATAGCGCAACACTGCAATTCCGTTGGATGAAAGGCCCACTGCAATGTCTCGTAAGATTTTTGTTCCCATATATGTGCTATCGCGATCATGGATGCCAGCACCATGAACAAGAACAACTACGGGCAGTTTTTCACCACGCTTATGTTTCGGAACTGTTAATGTCGCTGGTAACGGATAGGTAGAATTTCCAATGACGATTTCACGTTCTTGATAGGAGTCAGGTTGATCATAGCTAGGATGCGGGATGGTATAAGATTCCTCGGGTGGCCTTTCTCCAATTTCATCTACTTTCCCGCCAGGTGTGAATTTAAGGAGTAGCGGTATGGTAGTTCCTTCGGTATCTGCTGGAATTTCCACCGTCTGATGGACCAAGTTTCGTTCTTTTATCACGGGGGTTCCCATACTTTTTATCCCGCTCCAGCCACTTTGTGTCCACCAGTTTTGTAATGTGGTTGCTGTAAACTTGGATTGAAAAGCAGCAGACGTCAACTGTAGTGCCTCTGCATACTTACCTTTCTGGAGATATTCAAAAAATAATGATGTACGCTCCGTTAAAGAGACTAGTTTCTTTTCAGCAGATTGTTCCTCATGTGTATCTGCGTGAATAGTTGTTGTAAGCGGGAAAGATGAAACGCCTAAAGAAAAGAGTAGGGTAAAGGTAAGGACTGATTTTTGTATTTTCTTTTTTTTATTCATGTTTCAACCTCCAATATGTGATGGTACAAAACAGGTATGGTAATTAGAATTCTGGTGCGAAAACTTCAAAATATTTGCAAGCAATCTCCAAAACTTGGACATACTAATATTATTATTCTAAAAAAATGTAGATTTCTTCTCTTGTTACATGCATATTAATCCCAGAAATAATCTTTTTTCCTTCACTTTATATTTTGATTATACGAAGCAAAGCTCTCGTTTTTCTTACTTGATACTTACAAATTCCTTAAGTAGAGGATATTTTAAAATTTTGGCTGTATGAATATGTAGCGGTACTCCTATGTTAAGAGATAGCTTAAGGACCGAGGATTATATTGTTTTTATAAAGAGTTGATGTTATGTTTGTTTTGTAACATATGGTGTTTTATGCATGTAGGAGGATTTATTGAAGAAATTATTAATATTGTTTTTATTAGCTACATTTTGTCTACAGATTACAGGATGTTCTAATAATATGGGTACACTAAGGGAGAAGTCTAAACGCATCAATAAAGGGTGGTACAAACATATGTAATAGTTTGTATCACCCTTTGTTGATGTTAGAAGTCATAAGGAAAAGGTTGATAGTTAGATATTTTTCATAAAGAAAAGACACCCATATAAGAGTGTCCTTTCTAATAGTTTTTTAGCAGAAGCAACTGCATCCGATAATGATTAATAGTATAAAGAGTACAACAAGCAAAGCAAATCCTCCAGCAAAACCACAGCCTTCTCCGCAACTACCACCATAGCCCATAATAGTTCCTCCTTTAGGTAAGAGGATTAAAACTAAGGTTCATTCATGTATTTTAACGGGTTCACTTTACTTTATGTTTTTAAGAATGAATGGAGCAGGTCCTTTTAAAAATAACGAAAAGACCCCCTAAAGTGCCTTCCTTCAACTTGAACCATCTTAATTTTAATAATATATTGGACTCCTATCCGACGAATACTATTTTACTATGCTAATTTTTTTTGTTCATTGAGGGGTAGCACCACATCGCTATCAAGCTAACAAAATACACCTACCCCCAGAACGGAATTTTGTGCTAATTTGTAATAAAAAGCTCATTTTCTCGTTATGGGGTGGATTTGTTTTCTTAAGTTGGTGGGCATGCGGCAGAACCCCCAATAAATTTAATAGCGTATAATTTTCATGTTTTTTCGGCGAAACATATAATGTATTATTCGGTTCGTTGTAATATATTCTTTACTTTTTGTAAAAAAGATATTACTATTACGTTAATATAACTGTATAATAGAAGAGAGGAATGACATGCTTGAAAATAATATAGTAGTAGGAAGAGCTGAAAAAAGATGGACTCAACAACAATTAGCAGATGCAGTTGGTGTCAGTCGACAAACTATAGTAGCTTTAGAAAAAAATAAATATAACCCTTCTTTGATTTTAGCTTTCAAAATTTCTAATTCACTTGAGAAAGAGATAACCGATGTATTTAAATATAAGGAGGATGAATAATGGTTAATATTGCTACGATTGTAATTTGTGTGTTAGTAGTATTGGTGTTTATTGCAGAAATTTACAAAATTACATTTGAACGTCGGATGGAGTCACAAGATGAGAGAGGGCAAATGTTCATCTTTAAAATTAAGTCATTATCTTATACTGTTCTAACCGTTGGTATATTAATTGGAGTAGCATTAGTAGCAATATTTAAGTTAATAGATAAGGAATATTTTATTTATTATGTAATGCTTGTGTTTTTTATTCAAAGTATAGTATCATCCATTTATTTGGCTATTGTTCGGAAAGTATAAAACGGTTCACTAGATAGCGATGTGGTGCTACCTCTTATATATCATTACCCAATATTTTTCTTCTAGCTCACCTTCTTAAATAACTTTTTTCCAGCCCATATTCTCATAAAACTTTAATGCTTTTTGATTTTTAGAAACACACTTTAATCTTAATGGTGTATTCATCTTTTCTATGGAAGCATGAAGTAACTGTCTTCCAGCCCCCTTACCAAAGAACTCAGGATGTACAAATAAATTGTGTATAAAGTTTTCAGGTAAATATAAAGAAGCAAATCCGAGGATATGATTATCTTCCTCTGCTAGTAGTATATGTTCTCCTTCAGTATGTTTATCAAAATCTTCTATAGTCATTTCATTTCTATCTAGCCAATGAAAACTTTCACGCCGTGATTCTAAATATATCCTTCTTAAATTAGGGTAGTCTAATGCAGTTGCTACTCTAATATTCATTTTCTCACTCTCTCTTCCTTTTTTTAATTGAATAAATCTAACCGTTTCTAGAGTAAACGGTTAAATTTACGAGAGAAATTTATTCACTCGTATCTCTTTAAAACAATGGCTGCATTATGACCTCCGAAACCAAATGAGTTAGATAGACCTATATTTATTTTCACTTGGCGAGCAACAGATGGTACATAATCCAGATCACATAATGGATCAAGATTTTCTAAGTTAATTGTTGGAGGAACTGTCCCTTCCTTTAAGCTCATTGCTAGAGCAATTGCTTCAACTCCACCAGCTGCCCCTAACATATGACCAAGCATAGATTTATTAGCTGTTACCGGAATCTGATAAGCTTGTTTTCCAAACAGTTGCTTAATAGCCATCGTTTCAGAGATGTCCCCCACTTTTGTACTTGTTGCATGGGCACTAATAACATCAACTTCTTCAGGCGATATATTGGCATTTTTTAAAGCTGATCTCATTGCAAGATAAGCACCTTTACCTTCCGGATGTGTAGCTACGATATGGTATGCGTCTGAACTTGCACCATATCCAATGACTTCTGCATAAATCTTTGCCTCTCTATGTAAAGCATGAGATAAAGATTCTAAGATTAGAATTCCAGCTCCTTCTGACATGACAAATCCATCTCGATTTTCATCAAATGGACGACTAGCTTTAGTGGGATTATCGTTTCTTGTTGATAATGCTGTAGCGTTACCAAAACTGGCTATTGATAAGTCTGTTATAGCTGACTCTGTTCCACCCGCAAATATAACGTCAGCTTCCCCAGAACGAATTAGTCTAAAGGCTTCCCCGATAGATGTATTTCCAATTGCACAGGCAGAAACAGGTGACATAGAAGGTCCCATCGCATTCCACTTGATACTAATTTGTGCTGCAGCAGCATTAGACATTATGGCAGGTACTAGAGTTGGGCTGACTCTTCTTGGTCCCTTCTGCCTAAGTGCATCAACATTTTCAATCAAGGTTTCAATCCCTCCAATACCTGAACCCACGTATACGCCTAACCTTTCTACATCTATACGATCGAGGTCTAACTTAGAATCTGACCAAGCTTGTTCAGCTGCAGCCAAAGCAAATTGAGAAAAACGATCTAAACGTCTTGCCTCTTTCTTTCCTAAAACTTCATCTGCATCAAAATCTTGGACGATACCCGCAATTTTTGTTTTATGATTGGTAACATCGAAAGTATCGATATTGACTATACCAGATTCCCCTTTAATTAGATTGTTCCAAAATGTTTTGATGTCGTTTCCTATAGGAGAAACTACGCCCATACCAGTAATCACAACTCTTTCCACTTTGCATTCCCTCCAATCAATAATATACTTGTATTTTACAGTCAATTTATCCTATTACAAGGGGGGGATTTATCCTAGTATAACTACTACTAGGATAAATTGATAAGATAAGGAGTTTTAAAAATGAATAATAAAACAAGGCTTAAAGCTCTGTCGGCATTCTTAAAAGCTAAGCGTGCCCAAATTAGTCCAGAGTCTATTGGTTTGTCTGCCGGAAACCGGAGAAGAACACCTGGGTTACGAAGAGAAGAGGTTGCGCAGTTAGCAGGTGTAAGCACCACTTGGTATACATGGCTAGAGCAAGGAAGAGATATAAAGGTTTCTACAATCGTACTTGATTGTATTTCTAAAGCTTTGCAATTAAATAATGATGAAACAGACTACTTATATGACCTGGCATTCGAAACAAATTCAGAAAGTACAAGTCCAAAAAAGGATCAATCAAAGCTTAGCCCTTCTTTAATACGAATACTAGATGAATTAACATATTGTCCAACTATCATTACGGATCGACATTGCCATATTATGGGCTGGAATCCTGCAGCTGCTCATGTTTTTTTAGATTTTGAACAAATACCAAATGATCAAAGAAATTTGATTCGTTTAGTATTCACTAGAAAAGAGTTAAAAGCATTGGCCGTCAATTGGGAACATTTCGTGAAAGGTTTTCTTGCTATTTTCCGTACCTATTATGGACGCTATTTAGACGATGAATGGTACAGCCAGTTTATTGAAGAAATGAGTCGTTCCCATCCAGAATTCCAGAATTTATGGCAAGAAAGTCAAGTGAGTAAGGCTCCAGACATGATAATTGAATTCAGACATGCTAAAGCAGGCAAAATGCTGTTTAATTTAACTTCTTTTCAAGTTCAAGGTGATATGGATTTACGGTGTAGTATCTATACGCCAGTAGGGGAAACGGATACAGAAAATAAATTAAAGCGATTAATGAAGAGGGTATCCGTTGAAAATTAATAAAGTAAGTTCATTACATTAGCAAAATGATAATGATTACTGAACAAAGTCATTATTCCTTATGGGAAAAAGAGTTAACTTTACTTTTTCCTTTTTGTTCAATGGGTGGATGGCGTTAGTTGAAGGATCATAGAAATGAACAGACTTTTTTATAAAAGAATGAATCAATTAAATAAAGTAAGAGCGTGTTTCGAACAATTTCAGAACACATAGGTCATTTATCTCTTTGTTCTGTACCCATTAAAGATTTCCACAGTACTAGGTCAATCTATCTTGTTTCTCGTACAGAAAAGATAGGACGAGCTCTTTTTTAAACATTTATGACTTAGCCCCCATATCTATCACCCTAACAAAAAAGGTTACCCAAAAACTATAAAAATGAACTTCGGTGCTGTAAAAAACACAAAATTATCGTTTAGGGGCTTCTTTAAAGTCTTAGCTTGATAGCGATGGGGTACCGCCACATTGCTATCAAGCTAAGGCTAAGAAAGGTCAGTTTCAGAAGGGATTTTTTCTTATTCTAAAAACCAGTGCAAATCATTGGGGATTCTGCATATCAAATAAATCCTAACGGGTTTCATTTTTAAAATTAAGCGGCTTAATTATCAGACATGGTCCAATTGTAAACGACACCTAATATATTAAAGACTGTTTTCTCCCTGTATCGATGGGGATTTTCGTCCGTTTCGCTGTAAGAGTTTCAGCAGGCGAAGAAGAATATTTGAAAATCTAATATTTTTTAGAATCGTAACCTTTATAGGTGGAGTTGTATTAGTAAATTCATGATAGC
>NZ_JBNLYC010000163.1:0-8708 GCF_050172015.1 Bacillus sp. GMa5/1
AGTATTAGCTTCGTTACTGATGACAGTTATTATGAGGTATACAAATATAGCGAAAAATAAAGACCGAGGAAATATATTTATTGGAATCGTAAGTATACTATTTATTGTAGGAATTAACGTATTTTTACAGTGGAAAAATAAAAGTTCGTTTTCTGAAGATGCAATTGCGGATTACCTTGCAAACAACCAATCTTCTCTTTTAGTACAAATGACAAACTATTTTCCAACTACATATTTCGGAGCAGTGGCATTAGTAGAAAATGCAAATTGGAAGGGTCCTTTATATGTATTAATCTTTGCACTTATTTCATTTGTATTTTTTGTGTTGTTTTATTACATTGCAGAGCGTACATATTTAAAAGGGGTTATTGGACTTTCAACGAGTACAGCAAAAAAAGAAGTCATTTCAGCCGAAGGATTACAGAAATCAACGGTACAAAGTTCACATTTAAAAGCGTATGTGAAAAAGGAATTTAAAACGTTATTCCGTACACCACAATTTTTCTTAAATTGTATTGTACAAACTTTCGTTATGCCGATTATGTTATTCTTTGTTTTATTCGTGCAAGACGGGAATTTAAAGTGGATTACAGGGTATATTGATAACCCAAAATCAGCAGGCCTTGCAATTGGCGTGGGCCTTTGTGCATCGTTATTTTTAATGGGTAGTAACGTCATTGCAACAACGTCATTTTCGCGAGATGGAAGCTCTTGGTTTGTGAATCGTTATTTACCAGTAAAGGCTTCGGATATCTTTTTTGCGAAAGCAATCACTGCTTGGTTAATTAATGTGATCATTTTAGCAGTATTCGGTATTACGATGGCAGTTGTAGCTGGGATTTCTCCAGTCTTTATGATACTGTGGTTTTTACTAAGTGCGAACGGGTTGTTATTAATTAATTTAATCGGAACACGTTGGGACGCACAAACTGCAGATATTCATTGGGATACAGAGCAGAAATTATTTAAAAGTCGATATACAACTTTGTGGAATTTTTTAGCTAATATTTTAATAGCTTTAATTATTGTGGCGGGAGTAAGTGTATTATACTTCTTCCTTCATGTCGGACTATGGGTTATGTTTATCGTTTTATTTGTAATGTTTACGATTGTAAATTATATCTTTATTAAAATGTTAAAATTAGGTGCTGAACGTATACTGTCAAATATTCAATAAGAAGATAGATCCTCTGTATTCATGCAGGGGATCTGTGTATAGATGGAGGAGAAAAAGGTGAAGAAAATAGCAATTGTAACAGGGGCAACTCGTCTGAATGGAATTGGTGCAGCTGTATGCAAGGTGCTTGCTCAAAAGGGGATAGACATTTTTTTCACGTACTGGCCAAAGTATGATAAAGCGATGCCATGGGGAATGAGTGATCAAGAACCCTTTTTGCTGAAAAAGGAAATTGAAAGTTACGATGTTCGATGTGAAATGGCAGAAATCAATTTATCGCAGTCTTATTCGCCAAATCGTTTGTTTTATATGGTATCAGAACGGTTAGGTGATCCATCTATTCTAGTTAATAATGCAGTATATTCTACTCATACGAGGATTGAGGAATTAGATGTAGAGCAGTTGGATAAACATTATACAGTTAATGTTCGGGCTACTATGCTATTAAGTTCATTGTTTATAAAACATTATTCACTTAAAACGGGCGGGAGTATTATTAATCTTACTTCAGGACAGTCAGTAGGTCCAATGCCAGATGAACTAGCATATGCAGCAACGAAAGGGGCAATTGAAGCATTTACAAAGTCAGTGGCACCAGTAGCGATGGAGAAGGGGATTACTGTTAATGCTGTTGATCCAGGACCAACAAATACAGGGTGGATTACAGAGGAATTAAAACATTATTTAGTATGGAAATTCCCGCAAGGTAGAGTTGGAGAAACGATGGATGCTGCGCGCTTAATTTCTTTTTTAGTAAGTGAAGAAGCGAAATGGGTTACTGGGCAAGTCATTCACTCGAATGGTGGTTATTCATAAAAATATTATGTTAACAAATGCTGAGAAACAAAAAACGAAAGAAAATTTTATTTTTTTGTATAAATAAAATGTCAAGAAAGATAAAAATTTGATAGAAGAGTATATCGTCATATGAAGATAGTGATTCTTAATGTGACAATATACTCTTTTTCTTTTACTTGCGAGCAGAAAAATGAAGTAGAAGAAACTCGAATATTAAAATGAGTTTATCAGTTTTTGTCCGTATTATTATGAAGATTACTGTCGGAAAGATGGTAATTCATGTGAAAAGGGATTTTTTAAGGGGAAATCGAATCGTAAAGGGGAGGATAAATTATGTAAAACATAGGGGGATTTATATGAAAATGAAAAAGGTCGCTATCGCATCGATTACAATTGGTACAATGCTTACTATGGCAGCTTGTAGTCCTTCAGCAGATAAAGAAACGGAAAAGAAAGAGCAAGTAACTGCGCAAAAGGATGGAGAAGCAAAAACGACAAGTGCAGATGAAGCTTCAAAAACAACGAAAGATACTGAAAAAGAAACAAATACTTCTTCAAATGAAAAAACAGATAAGGATGCAAAAAATACGAAAGAATCATCAGGAACAGAAAGTAACGGCAAAACGTCAACTCAAAACGAAAATGTAAAAACAAAAGAAAAAGAAACGACAGGAAAAACGAATGATCAAACGACTAGCGGGAAAACAGCAGATCAAAGCACAAGTACAAGCACAAACAATAACGGAAAGGCAACGAAAGATCCGAAGAAAAGTGTTGCTGTGAAAACGAATGTTAAAGAAGTTGTAGCATTAATTGATAGCTTGGACAAGCAGTTAGCTGCTAATCCGAAATTGGAAACAGTAAATAAGCTTGGCAAACAAATTAACGAAAAGTGGGATGTGATTGAAAAAGAGCTAGAAGCATCACATCCGACGGATTCTAAAACAATCGGTCAAAGTATGTATCCGTTAATTGTAGGGGCGGAGAAGGAAAAGATTGATGTTAATAAAATGAAATCATTAACGACGAAAACGAAAAAAGATTTAAATCAGTTATTGACGAAACTTTCATAGTTTCAAAAGCCTACTCTGTGAGTAGGCCTTTTTTAGGTTGTTGTAATGTGCACAGTATAACTTATTTATTTTCATTTTCAATTACGATGCGAAAGGAACTGAATGCTTGTTGACTGACATAATCTTCTTCGCTAACTTTATAAGGAAATGGAAAAGCGACGAGTTGAAAATTACTTTCTTGATCCACTGAAGGCAATGTGAAATTAAAGATTTGTCTTGTTTCAGGTGCAACCTTAGTATAAACGACTTTTCTATTGTTAAATATTTCAACTTGTTTCCAATCTTTAAAAGCCACGATTGCGTAGGTCATTTCATCATTTGTTTCATTACCGTTTGATAAAATTAATTGCTTGCCTTCCTTTTCAAAGAAGACAGTTTGTAAGTTCTCTTCACGGTTCGTAACAAATACTGGTTCGTAAAGACCATCTTTTAAAATAGCATCTGGATCTATAAGGGGGAGTTTTATTTTTTCGTTTTCTTTCTGAAGAGGATGCATTGAATATCGCATACTTAGAATATCTTCTAAAATAGCTGCTTTATTTAAGTTATTATCTTTTAATTTGTATTCAGGTTTTTTTATTATTAAAAAGGTTAATTCACTTGCATTAGGAGAAGTGTGTAAAGAGATTTTCGTAGTCATTGAACTGTTTGGTTTCATATCAAAATAATAGTGTGATATTTCATTAGTAGTATCTTCTATTTTAAAAGGTTTTTGTTCGTAATCTTCTAGAACAATTAATCCATATTTTCGGTTTTCATTAATAGTATGTACGAATGATAATGTTACATTAATTTTATTATCCTCACTAGTAATTGTACTGCCATTGTTAATATGTTGGCCTTGATTATCCTTCAATCCGTAAGAAATAGTATTGGTTTGTTGCTCGCGTTTATTTTCTATGGAAGGTGGATGAGGTTGTATGATTGAAGTATTGAACAAAATATAAATTGTAAGTAATGAAATAAGTAAAACACCGCTAATAATATATATTTGTTTCATAAATAGCACCTCAATATATGTAAAATATTAGAGAAAAAAGATATGCAAGATGCATATCTTTTTTCTCTTTCTTACCAGAAAGCTTTTGTTTCGTGATTCACATCATTATAACCACTTAATTTATAGGTATGATTACCGATAGCGTAATCATCTCCATAATAAATGCTTGTGTTGGTCGCTGTAGCACTTACAAAGGATGATTTTTTTGCACTATTACTTTTCGTATTTACTAATGAGCCATCGCCATTGAAAGTTCTTGCTTTTGCATAAACATAGTCTTCGGTCGTAGTTGATTTCGATTTAGCAACTGCATATGGGTTACCAAAAAAGGGAGTATATACGCTAATGTTAGAGTCATTCTTAGGTGCAGCTGCAATAGTCAAACTAGGAACACTAGATGTTTTTGTTGATTGAATTGTATCAAAGTCAACTAAAACGGGCTGCTTGTCTACAGTATCGATCTCTGAAGCACTTGCGTTATTAGTAAAACCAAAACCTAAAACCGCTAACCCTAAAGTTGTCACCGATAAAGATTTTTTCATATTCACTAATTTTCCCACCTTTTTAAATTTTTGAGTTCGAACTCAATTCATACAATATATGAAAATTTCGAAACTCTCAATGGTTTATCCCATACTTAACTTTTCTTTTACTTTCGATTCAACATGTCTTCATTTGCAAAAAAGCGAATATATCTTCTAATGCTTAGCCAGCAAGGGATACAGGTTTAATTTTATGAAATTCATGTAAATTTAAATCTATTCATGTCAGAATCTCTGTTATTTTTAAGTTCATATGGGAAACTTATTAAAAAAAGGATGGTGACAAAAATGACAATCGATCGAATTTGTACAATTGGACCCGCAAGTAATAATAAAGAAACATTAGCACAGTTAATAAAGAATGGTATGAAAATTGTTCGACTGAATTTATCGCATGGCACGCATGAAAGTCATAAAGACATCATTCGTTTAGTGAAATCATTAGATGACTCTATTAAATTTTTGGGTGATGTACAAGGACCTAAAATAAGATTAGGTGAAGTGAAGGGAGAGCAAATTACACTTCAGGCAGGAGATTCTTTTATTTTACATACACAACCAGTTACAGGGAGTAATACAGAAGCAAGCGTTGATTATGAAGGAATACCGAATGATGTGAAAGTAGACAGTAGAATTTTAATTAATGATGGAGAAGTTGAATTAATTGTTGAAAAGATAAGTACGGACAAAATAGAAACGAAGGTAAAAACAGGTGGCAATATCTCATCCCATAAAGGAGTTAATTTACCAGGTGCGGCTGTTCGTTTACCAGCTATTACAGAGAAAGATAAAAAAGATATTCAGTTTCTTTTAGAAGAGAATGTTGATTTTATCGCGTGTTCTTTCGTAAGAAAACCTAGTCATATAAAAGAAATACGAGATTTTATACAACAGTATAAAGAAACGTCACCTAATGTAATTGCAAAAATAGAAACGATGGAAGCAATCGAGAATTTTCAGGATATATGTAAAGAAGCAGATGGAATTATGATTGCAAGGGGCGATTTAGGAGTAGAGTTACCGTATCAATGCATTCCGCTTTTACAGAAAATGATGATTGAGGAATGTAATCGAACGAATACATATGTCATTACAGCAACACAAATGCTTCAATCTATGGTAGATCATTCTATTCCAACAAGGGCTGAGGTGACTGATGTGTTTCAAGCTGTACTGGACGGGACGAATGCAGTTATGCTTTCAGCTGAAAGTGCATCAGGAGAACATCCAATCGAAAGTGTGAGAACATTACGTCTCGTTTCAGAATTTGCGGAGCATGTTAAAAAAGATGGACCTTTTGCGATGAAAGATGTACTGCAATTACTGCGTGAGTCTCTGGATGAGTAATAAAAAGAGGGCGGATATGCATCCGCCCTCGTGTTTTTCATTCATACTATTCTTGCTCTTGCTCATCCAAAATCTTTTCAAACGCAGCAGATACTTTATCAAACTCTTCATCATTTTCAATGTATGAAAACTCATTATCTTCTTCTACTTTTAAAAAGAAAATATCAATGTCTTCCTCAGTTTCTGTTTGGATATCTTCAACAAAGGCAACTGCAATATATTCTGCGCCTTCGACATCCATCGCTCCAAGTACTTCTACTTCTTGCTCTTCGTTATTCTCATCACTAAGAGTAAACACTTCGCCAACTTCAATATCAGACATATTCATTCTCCTCCTGTTCGACTCTAAAAAATAGAGTGCTCAAACTGCATACATACTAATATATCTTTCCATGAAAAACCAAATTCATACATAAGAAAAACGACTAATAGTTCTTTAGTATAAGTATCCAGCTATTAGGAGCATTATTTGTGTGTGCTATATTACTTAATCCATTCAACAATTGTATCCATAGTCTGTCTTGTTTTATCACGTTTTGGATCTTCTTTACGGTAACCAAAGGCAACCATAACAGATACTTCAAGATTATCGCCCTGTATAATGCCTTCTTGACGAAGTAAAGAGTCTACTTTCTCTTTATCGAATCCTTCTATCGGACAAGAATCAATACCGATTTGAGCTGCGCTCGTCATCATATTACCTAAAGCAATATAAGTTTGTTTAGATGCCCAATCAAATACAGTACGATCGGATTGTAATAAGTTAAAATCTGTTTCCTGGAACTTTTTGAAGAATTCATATCTAATTTTTTGAGTGTCTTCAGGCAATCCAATAATATCGTTCATCATATATTTAATATACTCTGCATCATAATGCATATCTTTAATGTTTCTTGAAAGAACAATGACAAAATGACTAGCTGTTGCAAGTTGCCCACCAGCGCCCCATGAATACGGTTGTAGTTTTTCTCTTAATTCTTTATTTTGTACGACAATAAATTTCCAAGGTTCATATCCAAAAGAAGAAGGAGATAATCTGCCTGTTTCTAAAATGAATTTAAAATCCTCTTCTGAAATTTTGTGCATAGGATCGAACTCTTTACATGCATGTCTGAAATGAAAAGCCTCCATAATTTTCTCTTTTGTAATTTCGTTTGTATTTGTCATAAAAGTTCCTCTTTTCTTTAATTTATTTTGTAAGTAAATTATATTTTTAAAGTAACATAGATACAAGTACGCACATTTATGTGGTATAGTATCAAAAAAGATACTAATGTTAAGGGAAGGGATTTATTATGGATTGTTCAAATGAAAATAATATAAATTACCCATTTTTAAATAAATATTCTTGTCCAGTTGAAGCTATGGTTGAGGTGATTGGTGGGAAATGGAAAGGTGTTATTTTGTATCATTTATTAGATGGGAAAAAGAGGTTTAATGAATTAAAAAGATTAAAACCTAATATCACACAAAGAATGTTAACACTGCAGCTTAGAGAACTTGAAGCAGATGGCATCATACATCGCGAAGTATACCGTGAAGTGCCGCCAAAAGTAGAATATTCATTAACTGAGCTTGGTGAATCTCTTCGTCCAATGATTTTATTAATGATGGAGTGGGCAACTCATAATATGGAGAAGGTTTTGGAGAGTAGGAATACGAAAAATAATAATTAAGAGTTGAAATTGGTATAGACGAGATATGTGAAATAGTTGTAGAAATAAAAGGTGTTTCCATACGTGAAAACACCTTTTATTTCTATATTTTTACTTTTTAACTTCAACTGCTGAAGTTGGAAAGTTATTTAAGTTTGCAATTTGACCATACCAATCAGCATGTTTAAAAACAACACCTTTTCCATATCCTTCAGTTGAAGTACGTTCCCATAGTGTTGTTGAATAGCTAGCGGTAGGGGATGCTGTACGTACAGAAACAATTTGATTTTGCCAACTAGCAGACAAGTTTTTATAACCGCTACTTAGAGAAAAATACTCGCTACCTTGATTTGTGAGTTTATAGAAGTCTGTACTACCAGGTCCGCTTCCTCCAACACCAAGGGGAGTGATTGAATTATTCAACCTTTGTTTATCTTTTTCAATAAAAGACTCTAAACTTTCTTTGCTCGAAAATCCATAAGATAACCAGTCTCCATTTTGATTTTGTTTCGGTAGAACTAACGTTATTTTTACGTCTTCCTTTAATGGAGCACTCAATTTGTTAAACGAATCAACAGTCTTTTCATCTACAGTTACATATTCGAAAGAGGAAATCGTATAATCTTTTTCGGTACTAGCTGATACTGATCCCAGTCCTCCAGTTAACGACAAAACAGTTAATAATGCACCTGCTATCAACTTTTTCAGCATGGATTCATCTCCTTCAAACTTAGATTTTTTACATAACTAAAATGTATGTTAATTTGAATGTTTTATAAATATTTAGAAATTTATAAAAATTAAACAGAATATTCTTTTATTATTCTGGAGTAAGGAAAGTAATTAAAAATGAAAAAAGGTTTACTTAAAAAGTAAATCCTTTTTGCTGACCTATTTCAAAACTCAATGGATGAAAGTTTCATTTTATCCATCTATGAATCATAAACTTCTTTTGCATTCGTAGAAGCAGCATCTAATAAAAGGAAAATAGCTGCTATCATATGTAGAAAGATGTCTATATAAGGAAAGAAGGCAACTAGAGTAACGATAATACCGATATAATGAGGGTACGTATTCATGCCTTCTTTTTTAGCTAATAAAATAGTAGTGATATGT
>NZ_JBNLYC010000164.1:0-8678 GCF_050172015.1 Bacillus sp. GMa5/1
CAGTAAGATTTTTTATACTGTTTGCATGATAAATAAATTCCTTGTAAAAAAACACCGCTCATTTATTTCTTATACTCGTAATAAAATAAATAGAATGATTCATAGCCAATAATCATGTTTAAATTTATGAAAAAGGGAGGTAACGGAATGGACCGAAGCAATTCAAATCATACATATAACGGACCTTCCAAAGCACTGCCTCTCTCCCTATTCGACGTAAAAAATGAATTGAAACAAAAAAGCAAACTTATTCCTTCTGACACCATGTATAAATTAACGAAAGAAGAACAACTCATCATCAACAAAATAAAAATACAAACAGAACAACTAAATAAAAATAATGTTACAAGAACACGCGCATACTACCAATTTTACATTCAATATCCAGAAATACATTGGGCACTGCTTGGGCATATGGTATCACGTAACGGCGGTTGGAATATGACTGATTTAAAGGGCGATTTATATACGAGAATTTTATCAGAGAAAGATCAATTCATATTTTTTTCTTTTTTAGAAAGAGGGAATTGGCTTATTTTCCAAGATGTATACCCTCAATTTTTACTTTACGAACAAAGTGTAAAGAGATCACAAAAGTTATTTCACCTTCTCCCTCACCTAAATGTTTCTACATTTATGGAAACGATGTGGAACCATTTTTGGAAAACAGGTAACAAAAAAACTTTAGCAATTGCAACTATTATTAATGAACAAAACTACTTAGAAAAAAGAGTAATTCAAAATGTACAATTTAAAAAGACTGTACTAAATAGTATTGGATTTAAACTCTTTGATTTCTTTCAGTTTAATCATATCCTTTTCCCATTCTACGAAAATGATAAGAAACAAAAAGTATTACTATTTGGTGATACAATGAAACATTTCACTTCCTTACATGAACGGATATTAATTGGAAAAAGATTGTACTCATTATTATTTCGAGATACACATGTTTTATCTCAAATAATAAGCTGGGCTCAACACCATCCACATACAGGATCTAGGAAAGATTACTGGCCCCATTTATTTTCAAGTGTAAATGAATCTTTTTCCCGTGAGTTTTATAAGCGCCGAATTAAGAAATGCCAGTTACGAAATGGCGCTTATCGTATATACAGCCCTGCACTCATCTATGCATGGCGAGATATGAAGCATGAAGAAGTTGACAGTGAAGATTGGTTTACCGATTGGCAAGTTGTAAATTACTTAGTTGATAAGGAGGAAAATATAAATGGACAAATTACAGAAGACTACTGCAAAACACTCGAAAAAATTGAAATCGCCATTCTCGCAAAGAAAAATGTCCTCCTCCGAGAAGAAGAATGAGTTTCTAGCATTAGTAGTTACAATCTTTCTCTCTTCTATTATTGCAACTTGCTTAGATGCCTTTTTTGTTCATAAACAAATATATTCCTTTCCGGCTAGGCCCTTCTCATCCACATTTTCGGTTAATATAGCTTTTACATTGTTCGTACTGCCGATTTTAACAGTTATCTTTATACACATTTCAAAAAAATTATCTAAAGTTTCTAGAATTTCATTTATTATTTCAATCGGTATTTGTGCTAGCCTTTTTGAACAGATTGCTGAAAGTTTAGGTTTATTTGTACATAGTGCGAATTGGAACCATACATATTCTTTATTTGGTTATATAATTTTTCATTCTTTTATTTGGAACGTATATAATTGGATAAAAAAATAAAGAGACCATTATAGGTCTCTTCTTAAGCATACTCTTCCGTTATTACTAATGGTGTCAATGTTTGAAGGCTTTTAGAGCGTAAACGATAGGCAACGACTTTCTTCTTATATTGCTTAATGACATCAACATGTTCCTCATAGCTATATAGCGAAAATCTAATCTCTTTACTCCCTTTCTTCGTATCAATGACTATTGGTGTCCCTTCTCCGTGCGGCGGGAAATAATGTTTATCTAAAAACAACGCCTCATTAAATTCATGAATAACTTGTAGTTTCATTTCTCCCTCTATATTTTTTCCATCTATCGATATAGAAGTATTTTCCGCCTCAAGCTTTTGATGCAATTCAAATCTACTAATAATTGATTCTACAACAGAAGTGGGCATGCTAGAAACTAATACTTTAATAGCTCCAAAAACAAATAATGTAACTATAAACCATGTTGTCATTGTTATCATCTCCATTACATTTAAAAAATAAATTTCGTTCCATACGGTATTAGTATACTAATAAGTATTCCAGTTACAATCATCGTTACCGAACCGATAGTCGCTTCTTTCTCGCCTTCTTTCACTAAACGACTCACACCGATAATATGTGATGCACAGCCCATTCCAACTCCTTTTCCAATCGTACTTGTTATACGGAAAAACTTAAGTACTGTTGGTCCGATCATAGCACCTGTTATTCCTGCAACAACTACAAAACTAGAAGTCATAGATGGAATACCACCAATTTGATCCGCTATTGAAAGGGCAATTGGCATTGTCGCTACCTGTGGTAAAGTAGTTAATATAAGTTCCTTATCTATATTTAAAATTCCGCCAATCACTACATTCATGCTCGTTACAGCCACTATACCTATCACTACTCCGATTAGTATCGATGAAAAATTTTTCATCAGTATCTTTCGCTCTTTAAATAGAGGTATGGCCAATGCTACAATTGCAGGGCTCAATAAGCTTGAAAGAATGTTTCCCCCATTTTCCCTATACTCATGATGAGAAATACCCAAAATCAAAAATAAACAAATCATAATTGCCGTAACTGTTAACACTGGTAACGTAAATGCAAACGTAAATTTTTTATATAGCTTTGTCGCCAAGAAATAAATTGCTACAGTAATAATAATTAAGACCATTTGAATCGTGCACCTTGTCGATTTTATTTTTTTGATGTGACTAATAATTGACTTATATACCCTGAAACAATCAAAGTTACTACAGTACTTGCAACTACTAAAAGGAATATAATACTTCCCTTACTGAAAAGAAAAGACCCGTATTCCATGAGCCCTGTTGTCGAAGGGATTAAAAATAACGGTAAAAATACGATTAACTTTTCCGAACCTAACTCAAACCATTTTAACGGTAAAACGCGAGTGGAAAGGAGCAGGAACAGTATTAACATCCCTATTAAATTCCCCGATATTGATAGATGGAATATTTCCTGAATCCACGTACCCACTAGGCTAAATACATATAGCACGCCTACTTGAAGTAAAAGCGTCACGTACTTCATTTCTTTCCCTCATTTCACTATCACACATCCATATTATGAAATCTCATTTAGCGTGTCGGCAAACCGTTTAATTCCAAGTTGAATTTGTTCTATATTCGCTCTACCAAACGTAAATCGTATATATTCATTTTTCGAACCTAAAACACTGCCCGGAACAAATGCGACACCATTCCGTATAGATTCACCTAATAAGTGATATTCATCAAACTTTCCTGTTACTTTACACCATACATGTATTCCACCCTCTGGCACGAAACATTCAACTCGTTCTCCCAATGTTCCTTCAAGCTCTGCAATTAATTCATCTCTTCTTTGCTTCAATTGTCCACGAAGTATCGTAATATGTGTATGGAAATCCTTTGATTCTAAAAATTGATTTGCTACCCACTGCGTAAATACACTATGGCCAAAATCAACTTGTTGCTTTGCATCTGCTAAACGCTCAATTACGCGTGTAGGACCAATTACCCATCCAATACGTAATCCTGATGCAACAATTTTTGATAGTGAACTTATATAAAGAACATTTCCATTTTGGTCCATTGATTTTAATGTTGGGTTCACTTCTCCATTAAAAGAAATTAAACTATACGGATCATCTTCTACAATTGGTATACCGAACTCAGAAGACAGTTCTAAAATTTTTTTACGTCTCGCTAATGAAAGCACAGTACCCGTCGGATTCTGATAATCTGGATTCAAAAACACCATACGAATGCGATGCTTTTTGTGCAAATCGATTAAGTCATCTGGATTCATTCCATGCTCATCAACAGGTAAATGAAATATGTTTAAACCGGCCGATTTAAACATTGGAAGCGAAAAACAATACGAAGGATCTTCAATCGCGATCGCATCGCCAGGTTTTAATAAACATTGAACGATAAGATTAAGCGCCTGTTGTGCTCCTGACGTAATAAGAATAGAGCTTGAATCTGCTTCAATTTGTTTATATTGCTGAACATGTGCTGCAATTGTTTTTCTCAACATCTCATTTCCAAGTGGATGGTCATAACCGAGGTTTTCCATAAATGTTTTCTCCGACAAAATTGTTCGAAATCTATCACTTGGAATTAATTCTGGTGACAGTTCACCACTTGCTAAATTAATTAAATCATCTTTTTGTGTTTCCGTTCGAATTTGTTGAACGAGTGGTACGTTAGGTAAGAACGATCCATCCTCCACGTACCTACCCCAGTTCGGTATTCGTTTATGTGAGACACCCCATATGTCTGTATTGACCCGTGTTCCGCTTCCCTTTTGCCGTTCTACTACTCCAAGTGATTTTAATTCTTCATACGCAGCTACTATTGTACTCCGGTTCACCTGTAATTCCTTTGCTAACATACGCTCAGAAGGTAACTTACTATCAGAAGGAAATTCGCCTGAAGAAATGCCTCTTTCAATATAATCTGCAATTTGTTTATATACAGGTGTCTTATCTGCACGATTTGGTTTCCATTCCATATAGTTCCCTCCTTTCAAAACGAACTATCCTCATTTTTTACTAACAGTATTCACCGTAAAAATAGTATTAATTAGTCACATTTTCTTATCCGTAAATGGATATATCCAAAATGGTTCTCTTTCTGATTACTCAATAGCTTCTGAAATTCCAACTTCATACTCTCATTTCAGTTCTTTTACAAACTATTAAATCATTACCGCATACCATGTTACCCCAACTAGTAGAACAAAAAGAAGAAGAATATAGATTGCAGATAAGTTTTTCACATTTCTTTTTGTAGACTTACCGTAATTCTCCTCCACGTTTCTTGCAACTAGTACAGTCCCAAATAGCGATACAATTACAATAATAACGACTAGTGAAATTGCAAAACTCATTGTCTTTTCACCTCTCTAAGACCCATCTATTTTAATTAAAGAACTTACATAAAAACCTTCCTCTTTAAAACGTTGATAACATACTACCTTTCTTCTCTTATCATAATAGATGTTTGCAAAAAGCGGACCAACCACTTTCGTGTTTTTTTGCTCATCCACTAAAAAAATAAAAAGCAACTGATCACTTAGGACCAGTTGCTTTTTTCACACAATAATTTTTCATTTAAAATTAATTCGATTTAAAAGTTTCGCCTTTTCATAATGAAACATCGACTGAGATAACTCAAAAATTGTTCCATTTACAAGATACACTGTATTTTCAATAAGAAGCGCCGGATCACCTTCATTTAATTCTAAAAGCTGTGCATTTTCTTTATTTACTTTTTCACAACTAATAACTTTATCAGCAAAACCAATATTTAATCGTAAATCTTCAATGAAATAACTGTATACAGAGCTTAATGCTATTTCTTCGTTCAAATATGGAATAATATCCTTTTTGAAATAACTTACTTCAATAGAGAATGGTTTAGCATCTACAATTCTTAAGCGCTTCAAAAAATACAACCTAGTTCCAGCTTCGCATTGCATCTGCTTTGCTATCTCTTCGTCCGCATCTATTACTTCAAGCTCTAACACTTTCGTTTCAATATTTTGTGAAACAAGATTTTTCGTTAATCCACGTAAACTTCCTAAATTAATGTAATCTGTTACAGAAGTTTCGCGTAAAAACATGCCACTACCTTGCACTTGAAAAATATAACCTCTATTCACAAGCTGACTAATTACTTTACGTATCGTATTACGGCTTACTTCAAATCGATTCATCAACGCTTCTTCTGTAGGTAGTTTTTTCGTTTCATTAAAAAGCCCATCTCGAATGTTTTGCTCTAACACATCTGCAATTTGTTTATACTTTGCACTCATACACTTTCTCCTAAAATACTCTTTTATCTGTTATAACTCTTCCCCTCTCGTTTCGATCACACGTTTATACCAATGAAACGAAAGTTTCTTCTTACGTTTTAAGTTATCATTATGATCGACAAAAATAAAGCCATATTGCTTTTTATATCCATTTAACCAACTTAAAAGATCAATCACTGACCATGCATAATAACCTTTTAAGTTAATTCCCTCTTCAATTGCACGCTTCATTACTTTTAAATGCGCTTCAATAAATTTAATTCTCGGAACATCTACAATTTCTCCGTCAATGATCGGATCTTCATCACCAAGTCCATTTTCCGTTACATACATCTTTATGTCACCGTAACGCGCTTTCAACATATGCAATCCCTCTAAGAAACCTTCGGGAGATATTTCCCATCCCCATTTTGTATATGTTTTATCATCCATTTTAACTGTTCGATAAAAACCATCAAAAGAAGAGTTACCTGGAGCAAGCGTTGAGTTTTCTCGAGAATGTTCCTCACTCTTTATATCCATATCGTATCTTTCTACTCGTATTGGTTGATAATAATTCAAGCCAATAAAATCATTTTCTTCTGCATTTTGTTTAATGATTTCTAATTCTTCAACCGTCCAATTAGGAGTCCATCCTTTTTCCTTTAATTGTTGTACAACATAAGACGGATACTCGCCTTTTAAAATTGGATCATAATACCAATACGTTTCATATTCATTCGCATGATTTGCTGCTTGTATATTTTCTTTTTGATCATCCACACTATAAGCTGGTAAGAAAACATGTGTAATCCCAATTTCACCATATTGTTTCAGCTGCTTGTACACCGCAACTGTTTTCGCGTGTGCATAAAATACATAATGAGTAGCTTGAAAATACTTTGGAACATCATTTTGTATTCCTGGTGGATGTGCACCTTTTAAATAACCTAATCCACAAAACATTACGGTCTCATTAAAAGTAATCCAATGCTTAACTCTGTCACCAAATGCCTTAAAACAAGTTTCTGCATATTTTACGAAAGCCTCTGCTGTTCTTTTATTCGTCCATCCACCATCTTTTTCTAACGGTAATGGTAAATCCCAATGATATAAAGTGACAAACGGCACAATCCCGTATTTTAAACATTCATCAATTAAGTTGTTATAAAATTCAATCCCTTTTTCATTTACCTTTCCATCTCCAGTCGGCAATATTCTCGCCCAAGAAATAGAAAAACGATACGATTCTAATCCCATCTCAGCCATTAAGCGAACATCTTCCTTATATCGATGATAATGATCAACAGCTACATCACCATTTGTTCCATTGTATGTTTTGCCAGGAATTTTTGAAAACTCGTCCCAATTCGTAACACCTTTTCCATCTTCATTCCATGCACCTTCTACTTGATAAGAAGCTGAAGCAGCTCCGAATAAAAAATCATGTGGAAACTTCATAGTATATACCTCCATTTCATTACAATAAATCAAATTCAATCATACATATAAAATTTATAGGTACAAATTTTATATGTATGATTATATCTTATGTTTTTATTTTTTTCTATTATAAAAGTACAATTTATATTGTTGGTTATTGGAAAAGAAAAAGAAGCGATATATTTTATCGCTTCTTACTCTCATCATCTTTATTCTTTTATTAATGACTTATTCGCTCTTATAACTTCTTGATACAATAATGGTGACCACTTTTCATTTATGTAGTCTTGAATTACCCAGCCCACTCTCAAAGGATTCTTTTGTTTTATATAGTTTGCAATTTCAGGATTTATATAAGAGGCATAGTAATATGGACTATTCCATGCTGTACCACCAGAAGACAAGCTTGTAAAATTAATATATAGATGATTTAAATCCTCGCTATTGTTCATCGTTTCATCCATCGTATCTTTAATAGATTTTACTTTCTCATCATAGCTCACTTTATATTTATCTTGTACTGTTACATTTGCATTTTGGTTTACAGTTGTGGTAAACGTCTCATTATCTGGCCAATAAAAATTATTATATCCTCCAGGTTCATTACTACCACTATATCTTTTTAGTAGTACAATTTTCCCACGAGCATCTCCAAGCTTTATATTTCCTTCTGTTTTTAAAAAAATAGGATCAACAAAATATTTTTTTTCAAACGTGCTACTAAATGAATCTTCTGCCCCTTTCATATCCTCATACTCTTTTTTTAAAGACATAATAATTGTTTCACTCGGGTTATCTTTTAAAAATTGTTTCGCTTCATTTATGAATTCATGCAGTGTTACGTAAAGATATAATGGCCCATGATGAAGAACTATCGTATTATCATCTGTTAAACGTCCTCTTATATCAAAAATGCGAGCTCCATGGTCCATTTGATAGCGAAAATCATATTCTTGCGTCATTCCCCATACTTGCTTAATCGGATTTTGCAACTTGAACGTCCCACTATCGTGTGTTCCTGGAATTGAAATTCGTGCTAACGGGATATTATCAGGTATAGGTTGCATCCATTTTGACAAATTTTCAAGCTCATTAACAGAGCTAGCTGCAACTACTCTCTTATCATGTAAAGCAAATACAAATGTGATAAATATTGTACTACATATGAATAATTTCAAAATTAACTTCTTATTGCTCATTATTATCCCTCTCTCTTTCTGTTTTTATATCAAACTTATTGAATATAATATAAGCTAGCTCAG
>NZ_JBNLYC010000165.1:0-8471 GCF_050172015.1 Bacillus sp. GMa5/1
TTTAAAAATAATTTAAAATCAAACTATTTATAAAGAAACAGATGCCTGTTCATAATAGTAGTATAATAGTGAATGAGGTGTTAATAGAATGGAAGATAGAACATTAGGTTTATTACTAGATGTTGTTGGTGAATTATTTTCAGATGAAATTTCAATTGCTGTTTCGAATACGAAAGAATATATTTACTATCGGCCAAGTAAACGAATTGATTTAAAGATTAGCGCTGGGGATCCTATAAAGGAAGGAACGATTGCTCATAAAGCGATGGTGATGAATCAAAAAACATCTGAGTTTATGAATCGGGATGTTTTTGGTATTCCTTATCATGGAATGGCTGTACCATTTTCAAACAATGGAAAGCTTGAAGGGTGCGTAACGGCAATTTATCCAGCTTTAACGGATGGAAAGTCAGTCGTTACTTTAAAAACAACAGATGGCTGGATTCCAGTTCCTTTTTCAAAGGTTATGTATTTAGAGGCTAAAGATAAAAAGACGTATGTGAATTCAGAAGAGTTATCAGGAACACATAAATACTCTCTGCAAGAATTCGAATACTTGCTTCCTAAAGATTCATTTATTAGATGTCACCGTTCGTTTATTGTAAATGTTAATCATATTAAAGCGATTTATCCTGATACCCATTCTACTTTTGTACTTTCGATGGATAATGGTGAGAGAGTACCAGTTAGTCAATCATACGCTAGTTATTTCCGTAAGCTTCTAGGATTCTAAATTTTTCTGCTTTAGAACCTAAATTTGCTGTTCTGTCTGAATTTTCGTTATTGTATACTAAAATCCCTATTTTGATAGTGTAAATGTGTAAAATAATTATGAATATTCAATGAGAGAGGGATTACATATGGAGAATAATTTAGATAGAATCAGAGATCAACGTCTAAAAGATCGGGTAGTTACACCTGAAGAAGCAGCTTCCTGGATTCAAAGTGGAATGACTTTAGGCTTAAGTGGGTTTACACGTGCAGGTGATGTAAAAGCAGTCCCATTTGCGCTTGTAAACCGAGTTAAGAATGATGAATCTTTTAAAGTAAATGTTTATACTGGGGCTTCTTTAGGCTCGGATGTAGACAAATTATTTGCTGAGGCAGGAATTTTAGGGAAAAGATTACCTTTCCAAGCTGACGCGACGATGCGAAAAGGAATTAATAACGGAGACTTTTTATTTGTGGATCAACACTTATCTCATACAGCAGAGTTACTCCGCGCTGACGTTCTGGATATAGATTTCGCTATTTTGGAAGCGGTTGCGATTACAGAGGACGGAATGATTATTCCAACCACTTCAATTGGAAATTCCTTAGCGTTTTCCTTAAATGCTAAGTCTATTATTATTGAAATGAATATGGCTCAATCCACGCAATTAGAGGGACTACATGATCTATATGAACCAGGTAAACAAGGGGAGAGGCTTCCAATTCCGCTTGTGAAAACAGATGACCGAATTGGAACAATCGGTATTCCAATTGATCCTGAAAAAGTAAAGGGAATTGTGTTTACGAATCAATTGGATTCGCCATCGACAATTGTTCCTCCGGATGAAGAAACGGTCATTATGGCACAGCATTTAATAGAATTCCTTCGAGAAGAAGTTAAAATAGGGCGATTAACAAATCGTTTAGCGCCGTTACAATCAGGAATTGGTTCAGTTGCTAACGCAGTATTGCATGGAATGTTAGATTCAGAATTTGAAGATTTAGAAGTGTATTCTGAAGTTTTACAAGATGCAGTTTTTGATCTTATGGATGCTGGAAAAGTCAATTTTGCTTCTTGTTGTTCTATCACGCTTTCTGAAGAGAAAATGCAACAAGTATTTTCTAACTTTGAAAAATATCGTGACAAATTAATGATGCGTCCGCAAGAGATTTCCAATCATCCTGAAATCATTCGTCGCCTTGGATTAATCTCAATTAATACTGCATTAGAATTAGATATATACGGAAATGTTAACTCTACTCACGTTTTAGGTACAAAAATGATGAATGGAATTGGTGGGTCTGGTGATTTTGCAAGAAATGCACGCCTAGCTATCTTTGTTACTAAATCGATTGCGAAAGGTGGTAACATTTCAAGTATTGTTCCTTTCGTTTCTCATGTAGACCATACTGAACATGATGTAGATGTTATTGTTACTGAACAGGGGTATGCCGACTTAAGGGGACTTGCGCCAAGAGAAAGAGTGGAACTTATTATTGAGAATTGCGCACATCCAATGTATCGTGATCAACTACGTGCTTATTACGAAGAAGCAAAAACAAGAGGTGGACAAACTCCTCATATTTTAGAAAAAGCTTTTTCTTGGCATACGAATTATGCTAAAAATGGAACAATGCTTGAAGCGGTAGTAGAAACTGTATAGGTTTGTATCGTACGAAATAGTAAAACGAATGAGTGAGTTTGAAGATTAAATTTTAGAAAAAGAGAACACCAACTTTTAGGGATGGTGTTCTTTTTCTTTAAAAAAATTGTACTGGTTATAATAAAGATTTATAAAAATAACCTCTAATTTATGAAAAAAAAGGTTTTTTGAAGTGCTTTCCGAATCAATTTAGTAGTTTACATATCGAAGGTGAGGAGAAAGAATCATGAAGATAAGAGAAGCGTTATTAAGTGAAGCAAATGAATTAAGTGAATTCGCACTACAATCAAAAGCAACGTGGGATTATAGTGAAGAATTCATACTTGCTTGTAAGGAAGATTTAACAATTACAGAAGAATACATAAAAAATAATTTTGTATATGTTTTAGAAAACGATAATGCGAAGATTGGTTTTTTCTCATTTTTACGTAATGATAAAGCTCTCGATTTCTTGTACATTCATCCTGATTACAAAGGAAAAGGTTACGGGAAAATACTTTGGGAGTACGTAATAGAAAAAGCCAATGAACTAGGATTAAAAAGTTTTACGATTGATAGTGATCCGAATGCAAAAGGATATTACTTGAAAATGGGGGCACAGTTAATAGGAGAGACACCATCAACTGTCTTTAAGGGTCGTGTACTGCCTCTTTTGAAATATGATGTGTAAAACTATTAATAGTAGGGGAAGATTAGAATGGATGATGTAAAGGAAAAAAGAATATATGAAGCACTAATAAAATCGTGGTCGATTGAAACGAGTTCAAAGTGGACAATTGAAAACCCAGCAAAGGGACAGTGTGGTGTAACGGCTCTAGTCGTTCAAGACATATATGGAGGAGAAATTAAAAAGACAAAAGTAAGAGAGGTATGGCACTTTTATAACTTTATAGATGGGCAGAGATTTGATTTTACAGAGACTCAATTCAATGGGAAATTGAATTATATGGATGTGGAATCAAATCGGAAAGAAGCATTTGCAGATACAAATGAAAAACAATATAGCATTTTGAAGGGAAAAATAACGAAAGAATTAAAATTATCTTTTGACTCTTAATCTTTAATAAGTTACTATAATGGTGGTAACTTATTAAAGGGAACTTCATAGAGTTGAAAGGGGAAATACTTTTGAAAACAACTTATGTAAACGCTACAATTGTAACGATGAATGAACAAAACGAAGTGATAGAAAATGGATATATCATTGTAGAAAATGATCAAATTATAGATGTAAAGAGCGGAGAATTCGCTAATGATTTTGAAGTAGATGAAGTAATTGATATGAAAGGAAAGTGGGTTTTACCAGGGCTTGTAAATACACATACACACGTTGTAATGAGTCTCCTAAGAGGTATTGGCGATGATATGTTATTACAACCGTGGCTTGAGACGAGAATTTGGCCACTGGAAAGTCAATTTACTCCCCAAATTGCGGTCGCTAGTACGGAATTAGGATTACTTGAGATGGTGAAAAGTGGTACAACATCATTCTCTGACATGTTTAATCCAATTGGAGTAGATCAAGACGCAATTATGGAAACGGTATCAAGGAGCGGGATGCGAGCTGCTGTTTCAAGGACTTTATTTAGCTTCGGAACGAAAGACGATGAAAAGAAAGCGATTGAAGAAGCTGAGAAATATGTGAAGCGTTACTATAACGAAAGTGGCATGTTAACTACGATGGTTGCACCACATAGTCCATATACATGTAGTACAGAATTGTTAGAAGAGTGCGCACGGATTGCAGTAGAGAATCAAACGATGGTTCATATCCATCTTTCTGAAACAGAGCGTGAAGTACGTGATATTGAAGCACAATATGGAAAACGTCCAGTAGAATATGCAGCGAGCTGCGGATTGTTTAAGCGCCCAACAGTTATTGCACACGGTGTAGTATTAAATGAAGATGAGCGTGCATTTTTAGCAGAAAATGACGTTCGAGTAGCTCATAATCCGAATAGTAATTTAAAACTAGGTTCTGGTATAGCGAATGTAAAAGCGATGCTAGAAGCAGGAATAAAAGTAGGAATTGCAACAGATAGTGTTGCATCTAACAATAATTTAGATATGTTTGAAGAAATGCGCATAGCGACTTTACTACAAAAAGGTATTCACCAAGATGCAACAGCTTTACCAGTTGAAACAGCTCTTACACTTGCGACAAAAGGAGCTGCTGAAGTAATCGGGATGAAACAAACAGGATCACTTGAGATTGGAAAATGTGCTGATTTCATTACGATTGATCCGTCTAATAAGCCTCATTTACAACCAGCGGATGAAGTGTTATCACACCTTGTATATGCTGCTAGTGGAAAAGATATAAGCGATGTAATTATTAACGGAAAACGTGTCGTTTGGAATGGCGAATGTAAAACGTTAGATGAAGAGCGTATTATATTTGAAGCAAGTCGTTATAAACGAGGTTTGCAAAGATAACTAATTATGTGGCAGTTGAAAAAGCTATCCTTTTAAAAGGATAGCTTTTTTCTTGAACGAATAAATATTCAAAAGAATGTCGCATCTTTCTGTTCATATTTCTGCTATAATATATTACGCTTTATAATATTTTATACTTAAGGAGAACAACTCATGAAGCGAAAAAAGAGCCATTTAATGGTAATGGCACTTGTTACATCTTTATTATTAACAGCTTGTAATAATAAAGCGAATAAAAGTGATACAGAGGTTAAAAAACAAGTGTTAAATGTAACAGTATCAGAAGAAATTCCTTCTCTGGACACTGCGAAAACGATGGATGGTACATCAGCACACGTTATGCAAAACATATTTGAAGGGTTATATGTATTAAATGATCAAGATCAGCCTACTCCAGCAGTAGCAAAATCGTTTAAAAGAAGTGAAGATGGTAAGAAATATACATTTAACTTGCGTAAAGATGCAAAATGGTCAAATGGAGATAATGTAACAGCAAATGATTTTATATTTGCATGGAAACGTGCAATTAACCCTGAAACGGCATCTCAATATGCATACATGCTCTTTTATGTGAAAAATGCGAAAGAGATTAATAAGGGAACAATGCCTCTTGATGCACTTGGGGTTAAAGCAATAAATAATTATACGTTAGAAGTTGAACTGGAACAGCCAGTTCCGTATTTTTTACAGTTGTTAGCACTACCTATATACTTACCACAGCATGAATCATTTTTGAAAGAACAAGGAAACAATTATGCATTGGAACCTAGTAATCTCATATATAACGGGCCATTTGTATTAGAAAAATGGAAGCATGAACAAGAGTTTCAATTAAAGAAGAATGCTGCATATTGGGATCGAAAGAAAGTGAAATTAGACGAAATAAACTTTCATATCGTAAAGGATACAATGACAGCTGTAAATTTATATGAAGCCGGAGATTTGGATCGAGTACCTATTAATTCGCAAATTGTAGACAAGTATAGAGGGAATAAGGAATTACATATGTCGAGTGATCCTGGAATTGCCATGCTTCGTTTTAATGAAAAAAATACCGCGTTAGCAAATAAAAAGGTGCGTCAATCTATTTCATTAGCGTTAAATAAAGATGATTTTGTTGCTCACTTTATTAATAACGGAGCAAAACCTGCAAGCGGGCTTGTACCAGTTGGTCATGTAAATGAAGTGACCGGTAAAGATTTTAGAAAAGAAAACGGAGATCTTTCTTCATATGATTTGCAAAATGCGCAAAAGATTTGGAAAGAAGCGAAAAAAGAGCTTGAAGTAGAGCAAGTAAACCTCGAGTTTTTAACGTTTGAACAAGATAATGCAAAACGGATGGCAGAATATATAAAAGGTGATTTAGAAAAGAATTTGCAAGGAATCGCGATACAAATTAAACAACAGCCATTTAAGCAAAAATTACAGTTAGAACAAACAGGTGATTACGATATAACTATGGCAAATTGGGGACCTGACTATAAAGACCCAATTAGTTATTTAGAGTTATTTACGACAGGGAATCCGAATAATAAAATGAATTATTCTAATGTTCATTACGATGAATTAATAAAGAAAGCGAAAACGGATTTTGTACTAGATACGGAAAACCGATGGGAAGCGTTGCGAGAAGCCGAGCAGGTATTATTAGAAGATGCTGCGGTAGCGCCGCTTTATCATATTGGCTCAGCATATGTACAAAAGGATTATGTAAAAGGAATTGAAAAGCATCAATTTGGTGGTATTTATACTTATAAGAATGCTTATATTGCTAATGAATAAATACAAAAAACCTTACTTTTTAAAAGTAAGGTTTTTTACACATGAATTCTATTAAACCGATTTCAATAAAGCGTAAAAATTCGTATCATATGGGACATCATCTTGATACATATAATTTTTTAGAACGCCTTCTTTTTCAAAGCCTAATTTTAATAGTACTTTATTGGAAGCTTCATTTTCAAGAAATACAATTGCTCCAATCCGCTTTAAATGAATCGTATGGAAACCGTATGATATAACCTCAGAAACAGCTTCAGTCGCATATCCTTTTCCCCAGTGTTCAGGCAAAAAGGCATAACTTATATTGGCTCGTTTATGCTCAGAAGACCAATCGTGAAAACCAATGGTACCAATGAGTTCTTTCGTGTCTTTTAATTCGATTCCCCATTTTATACCGCTTCTTGCATTGTAACTCAACTTAAAATTATGAATGATTTGCTTCACTTGATCAATATCTTGTAACGGTTTTTGGCCATAATAGCGCAGTACATTAGTATTAGAAAAGCATTGTAGTATACGCGGTGCATCTTCTTCGGTAAGTTCTCTTAAAATGAGTCGGTCTGTTTTCAATATAGGAAACATGCTTTCACTCCATTTCTTTTGAAACTAGAATGTGTTGTTATTATATAATCTAGTCTGAAAATAAAGATTATTCAAGAGGGGAGTATGGTTTTAATTTATGATAAAATTGATTGTGGAATATATTTCAAAAAGAGGTTTGTATATGGAGAAAAATTCAATTTTAATTGTAGATGATGATCAAGATATTGTTCAATTTATAAAAGTGAATCTAATGCAAGAAGGTTTTAAAGTTTTTAGTGCTCATAACGGAGAAGAGGCTTTAGAAATAATAAATAATAACAGTATTCAACTTGCTATTTTGGATATTATGATGCCACAAATGGATGGGATAGAATTGTGTAGAAGGATTAGAGAGAAACATAGTTTACCAATTATGTTTTTAAGCGCGAAATCATCGGATGTCGATAAGGTAATTGGATTTAGTACTGGGGCAGATGATTATATTGTGAAGCCGTTCAGTACAATTGAATTTATCGCAAGAGTGAAAGCTCAATTAAGAAGATATACATATTTCAACCAAAATGCTGTCCAAGTAATGGAAAAGAAAATAAATATTAGAGGTTTAGAAATAGATGAAGTGTCGAGAACTGTAATGTTATATGGAGAAACAATGAATCTTACGAAAACTGAATATGATATTTTACACTTAATGGCAGCCGCAAGGAATCGTGTGTTTACAATTGAAGAAATATATGAGAGCGTTTGGAACGAAAGAGCCTATGAAAGTAATAATACAGTAATGGTTCATATTGCAAGATTGAGAAATAAAATTGAAGAGAATCCAAAAGAACCGAAGTTTATACAAAATGTTTGGGGAGTCGGATATAAAATTGAAGATTAGATCTTTACAGGGTATTAGGGCGAAATTTTTTTTAGCTTTCATATGTAGCATCTTGTTAGCGACTGTAAGTATAATAGTGCTTCAAATTTTAGTTGGAAATATATATAGTCATGTTAATGCGTTAGAGGAAAAATATTCATTTTTATACTTTATAGTTTTTTTGATTTTTACTACGACATACTTTGCATGTATGACAAAAACAATGATGAAAAGATTGTCTGAAATTAATAAGAACGTGAAGGAAATAAGTAATGGTAATTTTGAAGTACATATACCTATTTCAAAAAATGACGAGATTGGTGAATTAGCGACGAATGTAAATAGAATGGCCAAAAGTTTAAAAGAGTCTATCGAGAATGAAAAAAAATCACAGGAAATGAAAAATGAAATGATTAGTAATATTTCTCATGATTTACGAACGCCAGTAACATCTTTAATCGGTTATGCGGACCTGT
>NZ_JBNLYC010000166.1:0-8449 GCF_050172015.1 Bacillus sp. GMa5/1
AGTCCCTGAAACCATATATTCAAATGTCTTTGAAGGGAAGGAATACATTGTATATTGATCTACTGGATTTCTTGCATTAACTAATAAAGTAGCTCTTTTTTCATATTCAAAAACTTCGGCCCTTGATTTGAAGCCAAAATATTTTACTCTTTTATCTTTTATAGCTAGATTCTCAATATATTCTCTCATATCCCCATCACCAAAAAGCCATAGTTCAAGTTCATTATCTTCTATTTGTTCAAAAGCATCTAAAATATTTTTCACACCATATTCAAAGGCCAATGTACCTGCATACATAATCGCTTTACTCTTTGGTAAAGGTGATAAATCTAAATCATTATTAAAAATACCTTCCAAAACTATATATGGTTTACCTGATAAATTTACCTTTTTATTCATTGGTTCTGTAAATAAAACATAGCCATCATAATTCTGTTCAATATAATCTACTAGCCTCTTATAAGTGGAAAGAACATTTTTCTTTATCCAATGCATTTCTTTTTGTCGATTATTATTCATTATATCGCTTGAAAGATCTGTAAAAATGTTTACTCGCTTTATTCTCAATAACTTTGAAGCTATATAGATTCCGAGGGAAAGAGGTGTGTAATTAAATGGTGTCAAAATAACTTTTTCTTTATCTTTAAAGTTTTTCAGACTCCATTTTAAGGTCAAATATACTCCCTGAACCACAGAATATATCTCCTTAATAAGTGGTAAATTAATATTGGATAAATAACGCACCGTATTTTTATCATTTAACCACTTTTTTCTTTTTTTAAACTTTAAAAATCTTCCCTTAGGATAATATTGCTCTTGGTAAAGGTAATATATTTCCATATCAACATCTTTACTCTCTAAAATTCCATTTACTAATGCTTTTTCAAAGGAATATTGTGCAACGCTTGAAGGAAGTCCCTTGGCATTAGATATTGACTCAAACCACTCTTTATCACAAAGACTACCAAAATATAAAATTTTCATTTTCCACACCTATACATCTATAATTTTTATTCTTCATAATTCAATTAACAATTATTTTTTAACAAGAACCTTCTATAGCATCAATTATTCTTCTAGAATTATTTCTTCTGTACTCAAATTCAGAGGCAATATAATACTCAGCCTGACCTTGTAGATACTCATACATTAGTAAACTTAATTCTTTTGCATTAAAAGTATCAAAGAATTTTGCATTTTTATATTCAGCAAGCACCTCTTTTGAAAAAGGTTCATCTGCCGCAATTATAATTCCCTCACATCTTCTCGCTTCAAGCATAGGCATGCCAAAGGTTTCAATATAAGAAGGAAAAAGTAAGATTGACTTAGTATATAATTCAAATACTTCTTCTCTTGTTTTTTCCCCCGTAAACCGAATAGGCAGACGTTGACTTTGCACTTCCTTATATACATCTGCAATATACTGATTCTCGTCCCCTCTTAATGTAAATATTACTTCATAATTCAAATTCGTTAAATTTTTCAAATGCTTACAAGCTTCTACAATAACCCTATGATTTTTATATATATGTGCGCTCGCAGGATAGAAAAACGTTGATAGTGCTTTTTCATTAGGCTCAAAATGCTTTAATCTGCCTATATTTATAGTCGGTGGTATAACTTCAATTTTATTATCTAAAACCTGAGCTTTTTGTGCACATTTTTTTTTCATCCATTGTGTTTGAACAATTACTTTATTCGCTTTCCTAATAGAACTGATTATATTACGCCCTATGATATTTTGATATACCCAGAACAACCCATTTTCTTTAACGGAAAATTTATAATCGACAAATGGTAAAGATTGATGAACATAAAGAATTTGTTCACACTTTGTATGTGGGACTGTAATATTTTGAAATGAAATTACTTTATCAATTCTATATTCTTTAACTAGTTTTGGTGCTATAAAGTGATCAAAATATAAGCGATGTCCCCAGCCTTTTTTAATCCATGGAAAATTAAGGACTTTTATATTATCAGTTTCTGCTAGCTTCGGTGTACTTAATACAAAAAACCAATTAATATTTACACTGCTGTTTTCAACTACTTCATTATAAAAATCATTTAAAATAGATAATGCTCCACCATTTTCTGCTGGAACATCAAAAACCATAATATTCATACTACTAATCCTTTCCCTAAGCAATTTTATTGATAACTTCAGGGAAAATTTTAATAAATTCCACTCCTATATTTAGAAATTATCCCTTAAATAAGCATAAATCTATTAGCCATCTTCCAAGATGATATAATAATTTTAAAATATCAATTAAAATAAAAGAAATACTTCTCACACAATTACATAGCTCAACTACATAAATCCCAACTCATCTATAAAGGAGTTGGGATTTAAATTTGGTTATAAACTTTAAATAATAAACATTTTAAAACCCAAGAAAACTTACTAATACCAACGGTTTTAATATAAAAAGTTATACATAATAGGAGTTTATTATTTACCCCATACAATTCGATTAACATAGTCTGTATATGAAAGAATTATTCTAAGCACTTTATCCGATACATTTGGCATACTGTAATCCCCTACAAGCCTTAATGTGTTTTTTTCTTGACTTTCTAGTACTTCTAATCCTTGAAGAATGCGATCTTTTGTTAAACCCACCATCATAACAGATGCTTCCTCCATTGCTTCTGGTCTTTCATGTGCTTGTCTTATATTGAGTGCCTTAAAACCAAGAATTGAGGATTCCTCACTAATAGTGCCACTGTCACTAAGGACTGTTTTTGATTTGATTTGAAGTTTCACATAATCATTGAATCCTAATGGCTTCAAAGTTCTTACTAACGGATTAAATTTAACTCCTTTCGTATCAATCATATTTTTAGTCCTTGGATGTGTACTTACAATTACAGGCATATTATACTTTTCTGCAATTGCATTTAGACTATCTACTAAATCAAAGAAATTAGTTTCCGAATTGATATTTTCTTCCCTATGAGTAGATACTACAAAATATTTATCCTCTTCTAGCCCTAATCTTTCTAATACATCTGAGTTCTCAATATCATTTTTCCTTGAATTTAAAACTTCAAACATTGGACTTCCTGTTTTAATAACTCTATCTGCCGGCATTCCTTCTCGTAATAAATATTCCCTTGCAATATCACTATAGGTTAAATTAATATCAGCCGTATGATCTACGATTTTTCTATTAGTTTCCTCAGGCACCCTTTGATCAAAACATCTATTCCCTGCTTCCATGTGGAAAATTGGAATATGTCTCCTTTTGGCTGCAATTGCACATAAGCAACTATTTGTATCGCCTAGAACTAAAAGTGCATCTGGTTCCACTTCCTCCATAATAGGATCAATCTTCACTAGTATATTCCCAATAGTTTCCACAGCAGTCCCAGTTGCCGCATTTAAAAAATAATCAGGTTTCTTTAATTTAAAATCAGTAAAAAATACTTCGTTTAACTCATAATCATAATTTTGTCCTGTATGAACAAGAATATGTTCCACTGCATTCGATTCCTCTAACTTGTTAATGACAGCTGATAACCTTATAATCTCAGGTCTTGTGCCAACAACCGTCATAACTTTTAATTTTTTCATCAACTATACCTCCAAAAAATAAGTATCTGGTTTTTCCGGATCAAAACATTCGTTTACCCACATTACTGTAACAAGATCATTTTCTCCTACATTTACAATTGAATGTGTATATCCAATTGGTATATCAACAACTTGTAATTTTTCTCCACTCACTCGATATTCAATAATATCATCTGAATCTATATTTCTAAATCGTACTAAACCTTCACCACTCACTACTAAAAACTTCTCATTTTTAGTATGATGCCAATGATTCCCTTTGGTAATTCCTGGTTTTGATATATTTATAGAAACTTGCCCGCGCTCAGGTGTTCTAATGAACTCAGTAAATGACCCTCTATGATCACTGTGCATTTTTAAATCATAAACAAACTTATCTTCTGGTAAAAAACTTAAATATGTACTATAAAGTTTTTTAGTTAAAGCATCTCCCATATTTGAAATACTTAAATTCTCTCTACCTTCTTTAAAGCTTTTGATAACATTAGCTAACTCACCAAGTTTAATGTTATGCGTTACAGGCACAAAACAATAATCATCCTGTATAGTTGGGGTATGATTCAAAGCTTTAAAAAATTCCTCCAACACATCATCTATATAGCAAAGATTCAGTTCTACATCTGGATTATTCACTTGAATATCTAACCCTCTAGCAATATTATGACAAAATGTAGCTACCACCGTATTGTAATTAGGTTTACTCCACTTTCCAAATAAATTCGGAAGCCTATATATATAGGCCTTACTACCAGTTTCTTTAGCGTATTCAAATAATAGCTCTTCACCAGCTTTTTTACTTTTCCCATAGGGATTATTATTTTCTGCCTGAATAGATGAGGTAATGAGTACAGGAGCCTTATTAACAGATTCCTTTAATAAGTTTAGCAACTGAGATGTAAAACCAGCATTGCCCTCCATAAACTCATTTTCATCCTTTGGTCTATTAACACCCGCTAAATGAAAAACAAAATCACATTCTTTTGTATATCTCTCAAGTAGTGTAATATCATCTTCTCTAGAAAATTCAAATATATCTTTATATCCCTGATTTTTAAGTTCGGCAACAAGGTTTTTTCCAAGGAAGCCCTTTGCACCTGTAACAAGAATTTTCATTAATTATCCCCTCCCCTCTAATTCATTGTATAAACTTTCAATTTATTCCATTCTTCAAGTTCCTTTTGTACATAATCTAATTCTAATAATTTTTCTTTAATTTGTTCAATATCAAGAATTTGTGTATTATCTGAATTATATTCCTCAACAGTCGTAAGTTTTTGATTTCCCTCTTCAAAATATTTATCGTAGTTAAGATCTCTTCGATCAGCAGGAACCCTAAAGAAACCTCCTAAATCTTCCGCTACCACGTATTCTTCCTTTGTTAACAATGTCTCATAGCGCTTTTCTCCATGACGTGTACCAATTACTTTAATTTCGTTATCAACATTAAATAATTCCTTTACAGCCTGAGCAAGATCACCAATAGTACTTGCAGGAGATTTTTGAACCATAATATCCCCAGCTACAGCATTTTGAAAAGCAAATACTACTAATTCTACAGCCTCTTCTAGACTCATTAAGAATCTTGTCATATTAGGATCTGTTACCGTTAAAGGTTGCCCTTTTTTAATTTGTTCTATAAATAGTGGAATAACTGATCCACGTGAAGCCATAACATTACCGTATCTCGTACCACAAATAAGTGTGTTTTCTGGAGATACTGTTTTTGATTTTGCAACAAATACTTTTTCCATCATTGCTTTTGAAATACCCATTGCATTAATCGGATAAGCTGCTTTATCTGTAGATAAACAGATAACTTTTTTCACATTATATTCTATAGAAGCCGTCAATACATTATCTGTACCTATAATGTTAGTCTTTACTGCTTCTAGTGGGAAGAACTCACATGAAGGAACCTGTTTTAATGCAGCTGCATGGAAAACATAGTCTACACCATGCATAGCATTTTTAACACTTGCTAAATCTCTTACATCTCCTAAGTAAAATTTCAATTTCTCATTGTTATAAAGTTTTCTCATATCATCCTGTTTTTTTTCATCACGTGAAAAAATACGAATCTCTTTTATATCAGTATCTAAAAATCTTTCCATTACTGCATTACCAAAAGAACCTGTTCCACCAGTTATTAATAAACATTTATCCTTAAACAATATAATGACCTCCATCTAATTATCTTTAAAATACCCTTTGATTTATTCTTCTAGAGTTTCGCCTTATTTATTGCTTCAATTATCATATGATGGTACATATCTGAACAAATTTTTCTATCATATAAATCTTCAAATATTTTTCTAGCGTTAATACTCGCTTCCTCTAACCCCTCCTTATTACTCATATATTTCATAATTAGTACTTTTAATTTCTCTGCCTCTCCCTGCATAACACTCCCACCAGCATTATATTCTCGTAGATTTTTAGCAATATCAGTTTTATCTGACATTATAGCTAACACCGGCTTACCTGCAGCCAAATAGCCATACGTTTTACTGGGGACTCCGATACCCTCAATCCCTTCTGCCAAGCTAACTAAACAAACATCAGATATTTTTAAGATATCAATATAGTCTGATCCTAATAAAAAACCGTCTATCTTAGCATTCCTTATTTCATTAGAATTTAAATACTCTTTAACATAGCTCACCTTATTACCATGTCCAGTAAAGATAAATAAAATATCTTCACGATTCTTTAACATAGATATACATTCCAGGATTGTATCCATATCCTGCGCGGTTCCCATATTACCACTATACAGTACAATGAATGGCCATTTTTCTCTTAGATCTTTAAATTCCTCGTTAAAAACAATATCATTATCTGTAATTTTATTATCACTATACCAATTTGGGATAACCTTAATTTTTTCCTCTTCACTAACCAGTCCTTGTTCAAGCATATAATGTTTCATTTCATTTCCCAATGCAACTACACTTGATGCATATCCATATACTCTTTTATTAATACTCTTCATTAATTTTTCGATAAATCCATCCTTTTTTATCGCTCCAAGTTTTAGAGCATTATCTGGGTAAATATCAAATGCCACAAAAATAAATTTTGTCTTTGTAATACGAGATATTAAATATGGTATTAGTGGCAATATAGGTGGATTAGAATATACCAACACACACTCATATTTAAATAGACTTGGAAACCTTAATAACATCGACATAAAAAATGAAAAGAAATTAGCAATCCTTCCTATCTTAGACTTATTATTAAACTCTGTATATTTAACTCTAGATATATTAATGCCTTTGTATTGCTCCTTTTTTGGCACTTCTTTTCCTTCATAGTACTCCTTAGGATAACCACAAAGAATATCTACTGAAAGTCCTTTTCCAATTAAGTCTTCTGCTAAATCTGTTGGTAACGTAGCAGATGAAACATATTCTGGGTAAAAATATTGGCACATTATCAATACATTTTTCTTCAAACTTCAGCACCTATTTCTATATTTTTTCACAACGTTTAACTGACTCGACTAAATCAACAACGCAATATTTACAGTCGCTATAATTAGATAATTTCGAATCAATTGTTAAATTCCCAAAGACCTTGTTAATAACCTTAATACGTACTGCTAATAGATTAATACCCAAAGACAAAATTTTTGATAAATACATATTCTTTTTCTTTTCCTTTGCAATTAACCTGACTAAATATGATGTATTAATATATTCTTGATTTTGTGGAAAAAACAATCCATGGTCTTGATTATCAATTAATAACCTTATAAATTCAGATAAATTATCTATAAAAATCATACTTCTGTTGTTATTTATCGCTGGAAACACTGGTGTCTTTTCTGTAATCCACCTTAATTGCCCGTAATTCCCTGGACAATTAGGTCCGTAAATCATAGGAACTCTTAAAATTGCAACTTTAAAGTTCTCATTTTGAATTTTTTCAAGCAGTTGTTCGGCTTCAAGCTTACTTTTACCATAAAAGCTATTTGGACAACACAGTGTATCCTTATTAATCATAACCTCTTTGCCAACCGTTCCAACAAGACCATATACAGAAAGGGTACTCATAAATATGAATTGTTTTATTCCTGCATTCTTAGCTTTATTAGCTAATTCTATAGTTAAATCCCTGTTTACCTTATAATAAAGTTCTTCCATTTCAGGTTTTTCCTTCTGATGAACAATTGCAGCTACATGAAAAACCACATCGTATAAAGAAAAATCTTTATCTTTCCACTCTTCATTTCTTAAGGAAACAAAATCAATTAAATACTTATCGGGCCATTGCAAAAGCCATTTCTCCAAACTTCTACCAGCATAGCTGGTGTTGCCTGTAATCAATATCTTCATCTAATTATCCCCAACTTAAATTATAAAATTATTTTCTAGCTCCTTCTTTAACTCCATCACTCTTTGCTACACTGACTACTGTTTTCAAAAATACCTTAACATCAAGCAAAAAACTAATCTTCTGAGCATATTCACCATCGAGACTAGCCTTTACATCAATTGGTAGCTCATCTCTTCCATTAATTTGTGCCCAACCTGTCAAACCAGGAAGAATATCATTTGCTCCATGTTTATCACGCTCTTTTATCAAATCATACTGATTCCAAAGTGCTGGTCTAGGACCAACTATACTCATTTCTCCCTTAATAATATTTAAAATTTGTGGTAATTCATCCAAACTTGTTTTCCGTAAAAATTTACCTAATTTCGTAATATAAACCTCTGGATTTTCTAAAAGGTGTGTCGGCGTATCCTTCGGTGTATCTATTCTCATTGTCCTGAATTTTAAAATATAAAATTCCCTTTTCTCTTTTCCAATTCGACGTTGCTTAAATAACACTGGTCCCTTAGAATCGATCTTTATACAAAC
>NZ_JBNLYC010000167.1:0-8355 GCF_050172015.1 Bacillus sp. GMa5/1
TATCATACTTACGCTTTCCGCAGCATTCTAGAGAAGAATGTAACAATTAAAATAAAGACGATTGCACCTAATAACGCTGGAAGAACAAAAATGCCTCCCCATTCAGGACCCCAATGACCAAATAACGCACTACCTACCCAAGATCCGATTAATCCGGCAATCACGTTACCAACTATACCTAACGGAAAGTCTTTTCCTGTAATCATTCCAGCTAACGCACCAATAAGTCCACCTACAATACACGTAATAATAAGTCCCACAATTAAACCTCCTATATTCGTTTTATATTGAATTCATCAAGCTTTAGTATGTAACTAAAGCTTGATGAACATATATTATTCTTTATTATCCAATTCATCACTTATCTTTTGTCTCACTTTTCCGACTTTTTCTTTTATCGTTCCCTTCGTTTTTTCCCACTTACCTTCATTTTTCAACTCTCTATCTTCTGTAACTTCACCAATTCCTTCTTTTACTTGTCCTTTTTTCTTTTCAACTTTACCTTTAACTTGTTCTTTTAGTCCGTTCTCACTCATATTTACAATCTCCTTTTCGTAATAGATTTATAGATTTAAAGGATACAAATTTAAATAGAATACATGCATCTTCTTTCTTGTAACCATTCACCGACTCTTTCTAAATCCTTAACGAATAACAAGATTTTCCCTTCATCCAGTTTTTCTTCATAAAAGTTCGCTTCTTCCTCATTAAGCCCTAACTCTTGCATTTTATTTCTTAACTGATCTCCTGTTTTTTGAAAGACGTTAATAATGCTTGTCCCAAGTCCCTCCTCTTTTATCCCAATTGTATTCACGTCTGCATTGTCCGCAATTCTATCTGTCCTATCTTTCTCATGCGTTAATACGTAAATATCTTTTTGGTCTATTCCTTTTTTCACGAGATCATTCGCCGCATTCATGACCTCTTTCTCCGTAATAAATTCATATACAAAAGGTTTACTATACTTCGTTTCCATCTTTAACTTCCTCCTTTAAAATGAATTATTTGTTATATTATATGTAGTACACCCATTTTCGAAATGTTAAACATAAAATATGAAAAAAGTTATGTGAATTTTAATTTTAATAGAGAATGAACATCATCATTTACCACTTTAAAACATCTTCTCCTTACAATAACCACCTAAATTAACAGAAAATTGTTATAATTAAACTTGAGGAGGGATACTATGAAAAAAATCATATCTATATGCGCTCTAACCGCTTTATCTTTCACTTTAATAGGTTGTACAAGTACCTCGGCTACAGATAAAGCTTCACAAGTTAAGCAAGAACATAAACAAAATACCTTTCAATTAAATTCTGCTAATATTACAGACATTGAAATACTGAAAACAACAAATCATACTACTTCCAAATCTCAAACAGACAACGAAAAAATGATACAATCTATCGTTTCAGCAGTCCAAAAAGGCACTCCTAAACAAATCACACTAGATCAAAAAAAGAGAGAATCTGCACATTCTACTATTACTGTTACATATAAAGATGACTCAAAAGAAGAATTTCTTGTGTGGGCTGATAATAAGGAGCAAATTTCGATTGCTAAAGATGAGAAGAAAGATAAGGTAGAAGGTGTGATAGTGAATATTAAAGATGCTAAAATAATGAAGGATTTCTTTTAAAATTCTAATTAACGTTAAAAAAAAGTAGGATTACATCCTACTCTTTTTTTAATCATGCTCAATAAATAGACCTTTATAAAATCTATTTAAGGTCTAATTTTGCTAAATCATGTTGTAAAACATTGTTTCCTTCTTGTGGGTTAAATATGATTGCACTAAGACCAAAAACATTCGTAACAACATCTCTATCTTTCGGACGAATGATTCTTACTTCATAAGCAAAAACTCCTGGAGGAAGAGCTGCTGAACGAAAAGTAACATATCGATTAGGTGGCAATGTTTGTGTTGAAGGGTCTATTAATGGTAACAATACCGGAGAACCAGATGACCAATCAAACATTTCAACTGTTACTCTACGAGTATCATCTGGATCAACATTCATAGCTTCAACAGTAAGAAATAACGTAGCGGAATGTCTACGTAATACACCCGTTGATAAAGTTTCATTGTGATGTTCAAAGCATTTTTTTGGAGGGTGACCACAGCCATAACTCATACCAATCCCCCCCTTTCATTTATAATTAAGGACAAGTATTCCTTATAATATATAATGCTAGTATTCTTTTATTGAAAGGTATAAAAGCGGATTTCTATCTATTCGCTCTTAAAGAATAATATGGATTCTCCTGTTTTTCCTTTGAACTCCTGCTAAGAATAAATCTATTTTGAAAAGGACCTGCTCCATTTATTCGTAAAAAGCATAAAGTAAATGGAATCCGTTAAAACACATGAGTGAACCTTTGTTTTTCTCCTCCTATTTAAAGGAGGAACTGTTATGGGCTTTGGTGGTAGTTGTGGCGGCTGTGGCTTCGCTGGAGGATTTGCTTTATTAGTTGTATTGTTTATTTTATTAATCATCGTTGGAGCTGCTTGCTTCTGCTAAAAACTATCGAAAGGACACTCACATGAGTGTCCTTTCTTCATGAAAAAAGCTCTACGCAATGTGCAGAGGTTCAAGTGTAACGAATACTTTAAAAATGTAGTATTACATTCCCCCTCCAAAATGAACTTCGATGCTATAAATTTCGTTTAAGTGCAATCTTAATATTTTAGTTTAATAGCAATATGGTGAAACTTTATTCCAAACAATATTGCTATTGCACCAAAGTAAAACAAACTGGACAACCTAGATTTCAAAAGGAAGACACCTTAAAGGTTGTCTTTTCTTTATAAGTAAAAAAAGCCCGCCTATTTCCGTAGGCGGGCTTTATCTTTATTACACAATATGAAAGTATACTCTCTTTTTCTTTGAAATTTTATGTAATTATACATATTCATGAAAATAGAAGAAGTGAAATTGTACGTTTAGATACAGTTTGGCAACAAACTAACTGTTTTCTTGTGCATTAATAGACAACTACTGCAAGAGTTATAGTTTTTATGTTTTCATTTCCTTTTTGCATTTCTCTTTTAATTAGACGAATGCTTTTTTTAGTACATAATAAAAAATATCCAGAAAAACTGTCACAAAATCCGTTTTTCTGGTTTCTCTATAATACAGGTATCAAATTGAAAGTGAGGTTTAAACGAACATGTTAACCATAGAAAATGAAGAAAGTCATGCTTCTGATATGACCTTTGAAGATTTATTTAAGCAGTACTATGCTTACGCTGTGAAACAAATCATCTGGATCGTTAAAGATCAATCTATCGCTGAAGAGTTAGCACAAGAAGTATTTTTACAATTATATCGTAGTGATTGGAAAGGGATTGAAAACATACCTGGATGGTTGATTAAATCTTCTACTTATGTAGCCTATAACCATTTTCGATCTGAAAAAAGGCAGCAAGCGAAGATTGATAAAGAAATACAATACCATGAAGTACAAAATGTTTCATCATTAGACGATGATTGGATAAGAAAAGAAGAAATTACAAAGGTCCAAACGATACTAAATAAAATGAATGATCGAGAACGAACCCTTTTACTAATGAAATTCTCTGGTTTTCAATATAAAGAAATTGCAGAAGTACTTCAAATTGAAATATCTTCTATTGGAACATTATTGGTCCGAGCCAAAATGAAATTTCGCAAGATTTATAAACAAATGGAGGAGGCATAACAAATGAAATGTTATGATATCGGATTTATTCAAACATATATTGATGGAGAACTTTCTCATGATATAAGAAAGGAATTTACAAAGCACCTAGATACATGTAAAGCATGCCAAGATTTATTAGTAGAAATCAATAGATTAAATCAATGGGAAAACGTAATGCTAGATGAAGAGTCTGCAAATTCACCACAAGAAATCAAAATTGATATAGAACAAGCATGGAAAACATTTGAAAGTCGTTCCAAGTTAGACAATGTTTCTAATATAAATCACAAAAAACAACAAAAGAAGGGAATCTTTACAAACATGAGTAAAAAATCAAAGCGTTTCATTTATACAGCAGTAGCTGCAGCAGCACTTTTCACAACAGCAATGATTCCACAAGTACAAGTGGCGGCTACAAATGTTGCCTCGTATTTTTCTAATGCAGTTACAAACGATAAGGTTGTAAATGAAGGAATAAAAGATGAAAATGGTATCACACAAGATATGATGAAGAATGGTAAATATATTCCTATTGATGAAAAAATTACAGATCAAGGTATTACTGTACATCTCAAAGAAGTATTTATCGCAGATTCACGTATATCAGTTCATTATAGAATGGAAAAAGCGGACGGAAGTTTAGTACCATTTGAATTTGATACATCAGGATTAAATCTTGAGAGTGATGGTAAAATTGATGGGCAACAAGAGGAAAACCCTGAGATTAAAAATGACGGGAGACTATCATTTATCCATGATTCAGATGATTATCTTCCTTTTGAACTTATGGCAGCAGGTAAAAAGTTAGATAAAATAGGCATTCGTGATAATGATAGACCTGAAGGTGTTGCTACATTTGTTATAACTACTGAAGAAAAAGACGTTTTTAAACAACCTCTTACTTTAGACGTAAATATAACTAGAATTGGAAAAGTAATTGGTTCTTGGAAAGCTCAAATTCCAATTGATACTTCACATTTGAAAAATAATACGAATTAACATGAAAAAAAGAATAGAACAATATGTATCTAATTCTCAGTTTATATGTTTCCTTGTTTTCGTTACATTTATTTCGTATATAGTTTTTACTCTATATTTTATTTATGATTTAAGTTTATAACCTTAAATCAATCATTTAAGACCATTATAAGAAAAAGCCCTCTAAAAAAGTGGGGGAATAAATAACCGGTTCCTTAACGTATAAGGAATCGGTTATTTTGTATTTAAAATGCGTCTAGACATACAATTTTCTTTTTTGATATAGTGACCTCCAATACATCATTGTCCTTCTCTAATCTCATATCTATTTTAAGAAGAGTCATTTACAAATTCAAAAAACCCTCAAAGCAGCTACTTTAAGGGGATTTCTCCTATCATCTTCTCTCTTCATACAATCGATTTGCTTTATACGAGCAAACGAAAAACATACATGTCGCAACGGGGATAAATATCAAAAAAAGTCCTCTCATTAATGCAAATGGCGTTTCAAATAAGAATGACCATAGAAATGATACACCTTGCTTATCCCATAATCCTGGCGTCAAGTATAGTTCTTTCGGATTTACAAAGGCTCCTAAATTCATTGTATTACTATACATAAATAAAAATAATATCGGCAAATAACAGATCGCTAATTCTAAAAATGTTTTAGATAGACGCTTATACTTCCCTGCTCGTGACATTGGATCCGAAAAAATGTCATCTTCACTTTCTTCATCTACCTTTTTAAAATATTGCGTACCTGACCACCGATTACCAGCTATATGCTCCCAACCACTATCTTCAAATAATGTGCAGTAATTAATAAAATCACTTTTTCTACTAAATACTCTATGGTCTATTTTAATCGTCGCATCTTCCGGTTCTGTATATCTAAATGTATAACCAAATGTATTGCTTTCTAGTTGATAGCCTTTCCAAGCCATCTCTTCTAACCATTTTTCCTCTTTCTCAAAGTCTAAAAAGAATTTTAATCTCCACATCATCGTTTCCTCCTAACTATACGTGTAATAAACTTTTTGTAACCGCAATAATGTGCTGCATTCTCATAAAATCTAAATGCAATACTTCTTTCCCGCGTTCCGTAATGACATACACTTTTCTTCTTTTATCTTCACTTTTTACCGATTCTATTAACCCTTGTTTTAATAAATTTTCCACCGCACCATACAATGTACCCGCTGCGATTTTCACTTGATGATTACTCAGTTCCTCCACCTTTTGCATAATTAAATATCCATGAGCTGGCTCTAATAAAGCTAAAAGAACGTAATACGTTGTTTCCGTTAATGGTAAATTTTTATCTCTATTCATAAAGACCTCCAATGTAACGATAACTATATAGCTAAACTATATAGTTAAACTGTATAGTTTAATTTTATACAGTCAGACTGTATATGTCAAATGTAGGAATAACTTTATAACCCAAAACAAAAACGCTACCTTTTTAAAAGATAGCGTTTTTGTTTTACCCTTGCTTATTCTTCACCTTCATTTGCTCTTCAAGAGATTTTTTTTCAGTTTCTAACACACTCATATCACTTTTCAACTTTTGCGTTTCTTCAAAATGTTCATCTACTAATTTATTATATTCTTTCTCAGAGTACATTTTTTCACTGGTTGATGTCGTTTTCTCTTTCGTAACAACTACATTAATAATTACAAATAAGGCTACAATTCCTATTAACACAGCGAAAATCTTCTTTTTATTCATGATTAATCCTCTAAAATGTAAAATTCCAAAAATTATCATAACAGACCAATTCGCTTTCACCTGTCATATTTTGTCGAATCAATATAATAAAAAAAGCATCTGAAACAGATGCTTTTTCTCATTCTTAATACGTAAACGTGATCGTCACTAAAGAATACCCTTCTTTCGCATTATACGACTCCGCTTTATAAGAAACACGGTTGGACCCTTGCGGATAACCGATTTCCCCAATTGCATTTTTCACATCTTGCAGCGCACCGTTCATTGATTGCTTATAAAGTACTTCTATCTTTTCTGGCTTTGCACTATAACGCTGCTGCATTTTATTTTTTAATTCAGTATAGTTATTTGCAATATATTCATTTCCTAAATAGTTTAACTTTGTATCTTTTAATATTTGCTGATATGCAGACGTTTTCGTACTACCTGCCGCAATTTTATTTGTCAGTGTACTATAATAATTTGTTGTAGCTTGCGGATAGTCTCCACGGTTCCACTCATGATTTCTTGCGATTTGTTCATCTGATAAATTGAAATACGAATACGTTACGCGGCCCTGCTCATCTGGAACCGGATCATCGAATGTTGTATCAAGGTGATACCATTTGTTTTCGATTTTCACTAAATTCCAAGCATGAGGTTGTCCGTCCCCAGTTCCTGTCACGAAATGATTTTCAATTCCTGCTTCTTTTAATAATTGATAAGTTAATAGTGCGTAACCTTGGCAAACCGCAGAACGATTTACAAGTGCTTCATATGCTGTGTAAGCTTTATAAGACGTATCATAAGAAACATGCTTTACTACGTAATCATGAATCGCCTTCACTTTTTCGTGATCATCCATTCCAACTTGAGTGATAGAAGAAACGATTGCTTTCGCTTGTTTCATGACATATTCCGTCTGTTCTTTCGTTTCACGATATGTAATCTTAAGCGTAAACGTATAATTTCCAGGTGATCCAGAAAGTCCATATGAAACATTCGATCTATTATTATTTGTATACTCATTTTTACTTGCCACTTCTTTATATGCGTTAAAAAGTGTATTCATCACTTCGTCTGTATTATTATTTTTCGTTTTATATGGCAGTGTAATATTTGTCTCGTATGTATTAATACGCTTTTGTACTTCCTCTTTAAACGCTGTTAATAATGCCGCATCTCCTGTATCTTTCACATCAGCATTTTTATACTTCAAAGTTTTATATAAAAACTGCGCATACTGTTCACGTGTTACTGTGCCATACGGTTCAAAATTCCCGTTCCCTGTGCCATCTGCGATTCCATTTGACTGCACCGCACTAATTGCATTTTCTGCCCAAAATGGATTTGGAACATCCTTAAAGGTATGTTTTTGTTTTGCCGCAAGATGGAAAGCATTCGTAAGAATTTGTGCCATTTCTGCACGATTCACAGAAGCTTTCGGTCTAAATTGGCCATTTTCATCACCTTTAAAAACTCCTAAATTTGTTAAAGTTAATACCTCTTCTGGGAACATTGTAGAACTTTGATTAATATCACCGTAAGGATTTTTAAACGTAGACCCATCCTTTAATACGTAACGAGTTCCATCATTACTAAACGAGCCGCCTTGTTTATTTGGTACTAACACTCGATAAATTAAAGCCGCAACTTGCTCCCTTGTCGCAACATCTCCAAAACCAAATATCCCATTTCCATAACCGGAAATAATATTTTTACTCGCTAAATCTTTAATCGCAGGATATGACCAATGTGATGTCGGCACATCAGAAAAAACACCCACTTCAGCAGCTTTTACATCGCTGCCATTTGTATATAACAACGCACCACCAATAAGTGATAATGATGTAATTGATTTTAATAGTTTTGTATACATAATGTCTTCTCCCAATACGCTCTCTATTTTTGTTGGTTTATGTCGAAAAATCTAAAAATATGACAAAATATATTATACAATTAAAACTTTTTAA
>NZ_JBNLYC010000168.1:0-8335 GCF_050172015.1 Bacillus sp. GMa5/1
TTTTCAAGTGAGTATATTATTTTATTTGAGGTATTATCTATTCATGATATGTTAGAAGAATTAAAACAAATATCCGAGAAATATGAGTGGGGAAATCGATTCAATTGATAAGTTCATTTTATTGTGGGGGGAATAGTATGACACTTTATATTGCATTACTAAGAGGAATCAATGTCGGTGGACATAAAGTAATCAAAATGGCTGAGTTAAAACGAGTGTTTGAATCAATAGGGTTAAAACAAGTGAAAACGTATATACAAAGTGGTAATATCGTGTTCGAATCTGAGGAAGATATAAACTTTCTAAAAGACCGAATACAAACGGAAATAAAAAATGAATTTGATTTCGATGTTCCAGTCATGCTAAGAACACATGATGAATTTATAAATATTATTAAGCAATGTCCGTATGAAGTTCATTCATTGTTAGAAGGAGAAAGTGTTCATGTTGCTTTTTTAGCGAATGTACTTTCTGAAGAAGAGAGTAGTCAATTGCTTATATTTAAAAGTGAACTTGAAGATTGCTATATAGATGAGAAAGTCGTTTATTTGTTTTTCAAAAATAGCATTCGAAATTCTAAATTAATGAACCAGTTTCAGAAGTTACATACACCAGCTACAGTTAGGAATTGGCGGACTGTGAACAAATTAAAAGCAATTGTAGAGGGTATGTAAATATAAAAAGATGAGGTTTTCTACATGTAGAAAACCTCATCTTTTTATTTATATTGTTTTGCAACTACGAGTTCGACAATAGGATAAATAAAGAAGGAAGAGCAAATTGCGATGAACAGAGGGAGGTTTTTTACTCCATCTAAATTAGCCCCCATAGAAAATCCTTCAGAGAAGATTAATATAAGGAACATTACAATTACAAGCACAAAATATGCAATTTTAAAGCTTTTATATGTAATTTGTTGTCCCATTTCATCTTGACTTTCTTCTGATACACCGTGGGGATCTCCCCAAGTAATGTAATTAATTAAATTACTAAGTATTAACGAAATAGCAAAAATCGTACCGCCCAAAATAGAACCTTCAGTTATGTATTTATATGTGCCATGTACTAGTATTGCAATTAATGCTAAAACAATGATTATAAAAATAGTTTTTTTAGTATTCAATAAATAATTGCCCCCTCGATTGTAAAAAACTCTTTACAAATATAAGTATAAAATTGGAAAAGTATCATGTCAAATACTTTTTACACGAAATATGTAAGTATGTAATATTTTAGTTCTATGATAAATAAAAAATTACAATACATTTGAATGTAAAAGAATGGGCTCGCATATATTTGGAAGGGATGTCAGATTAATTTAGGGGGTAGTTATGTCTATACTTTTAAAAGCTGGTGCAGATGCAGGAAACAACGGTTTGAAGTTAATGGTGAAAGGGCAAGACCCTATTTTTATTCCGAGTATTTATTCTTTATATATAGGTGAGCCTACAGGACTCTTAGATGAGGTAGATGTTTCATTATCTGAATTAGAAAACCACATTGATGTGACTATAAGTTCGCCATCGTTAATGCTAAATAATGTACGATACATCGTTGGAGAAAAAGTCATTCAAGATCAATTAAAAGGTACTGAGGTAGAGAAGAAATCAAATAAGTCAACGGATGAGTTAATGGTTATTACAATACTATCAGGTTTGGCGGTAAGCGCTATGCGTCAAAGTCCAACTTCTAGCCATATTAATATTCGTTATGATTTATCTGTCGCTCTTCCTATGCAGCTTATTACACAAGAAATAGCTGCTGAAAATGCAAAACGTTATATGGGAAATCATAAGGTTATTTTCCATTATCCGAACGGACGCGATGTGACAATTAATGTTTCAATTGAGTATTGTAAATGCCTACCTGAGGGTGCTTCTGGGACGTGGGGCATTGTATACGATGAAGAAGGAAATGTTGTGAAACATAAAATAGAATGTGAGCAAAATCAAGTTTCTGAAATTGATTTTGTAGATAAAACTCTACTCTCTTTTGATATTGGCGCAGGGACGACAGAAGAAGTCGTTTCATTAGGGGTGAATTTCCGTCCGCAACTAAGTAAAGGTTTATCTTATGGTGTAAAAGAGACGTTACTACAAATCATTACGAGATGGAACCGGAAGTATCCAACTAAAACGATTGATAGCATTACAGAATTCAATCAAATTTATTTAAATGATAAGCATCCGAGAAATACATTATTAGTTGAGGAATCACAGCCAGCGCTATTAGGTTTAGCAGCGCGTGTTGCAACAGATATTATAAATAAAATTGATGATATGAAAGACGATCCATACGTGTTTATTTATGGCGGGGGTGCAGTAATTATTAAAAACAGTTTAAAAATGATTTTAAAGCAAAAAGGACGACTCAAAAATGTAATCTTTGTAGATAATCCGTTATTTACAAATGCACGAGGATTATTAGTCTATACTTGTTCGCCAAAATATAGAGAGCATAAGCAAAAAGAGTTAGGATTTACAAACTTAACGATAAGTTAGTTGGTGGAAGTATGCGATCTAGGCGATATAAACGTGGTGATCGAGTAAAAATCAATATTCATAAATCGGTATCACCTGAAATGCTTGCGTGGCTGAATAAACAATCAAATCCAACTAATTTCTTCTTCTTTGCTGCGCAGCAACTATTTAAACAAGTAGGAGATATTGACGTTTCTAAAGCTTTACCAAGCAGCCATGTTTTCTCATTATATGTGGAGCCTTCATCCTTATTAAAAGTCGAAGTAAACCCTTTTAAAAACATGACACTAGACACAAATACATCCACTGAAAATGCAAAAAAAAAATTATGGGAATCTGTTGATCAATTAGATTGTCCATTTTTTTAAACATAGAAAAATATAAGAAGTCCCCATCACTATACATACGAATACAGTGATGGGGTTTTGTTTGTAAATGGAAGGGGCACAATACAATTTGTGACCCTTCCATTAGTTATTTATCTAAATTTTAGATGTATGTTTAGAAACAGCATTAATTATGCTTTCCCAGTCATCTGGATGGTTTTCATGGCCTGCCCCTTTAAGGGTTAATAGTACTGAGTTTGGAATTTCATTAATTAGTGCGAGGCCATGTTCAAATGGTAGTGCTGTATCGTCTGTTCCGTGAATAACTAATGTAGGTGCTTGTATGGATTGAAGTACACCTTCATATGCATCATCACCTTGAAGTAAAGCGTGATTAAACATACTTAATAAATTGTTTGCGCGTTCTATTTCTTGTTTTACTTGTTTATAAACTCTATTTTCATCAAATATTCGTTCTGATCCACATAATAGACGAGATCCTGAAACTAAATACTCTGCCACATCATTTTTATTTGCCCAATCTATACTTGTGCCATTTACATGATGTGTTAAAATCCTTTCATCCATTGGAGGTAAATCGCGAGTATTGTCATCAGATCCTATTACACTAGTCGCTAGTAAAGTTAGCGTCAAAATTCTTTCGGGATGTTTTACAGCGGCAATTTGAGCAATCATACCACCTAATGACATGCCAAATAGGTGAGCTTTATCAATATGATAAGCATCTAGTACTCCAATTGCATCTTCAGCCATATCTGTTACTGTGTAATTGGAAGTTCTAGGTTCATAGGCAACAGAGCGCCCAACATCACGGTTATCAAAGCGAATAACAAACTTCCCCGTACTAGCCAACAGCTCACAAAACTCTTCATCCCAATAAACCATGGAACATGTAGCGCCCATAATTAATAAAATAGCAGGGTTCTTAGGGTTCCCAAAGCTTTCTGTACATATATCAATTCCGTTTATTTTAAATATCTTTTCACTCATATAGTTAGCCTCATTTCTTTTGAATTTAATTAATAAAACAATTTTGGATGATTCTAAGATGTGTGTAAGATTCGTGGTGGAATTCATCCCGCTATTTGCTGGGCAGTAAGAGTCCCATCTTAAAATTCAGGGAAAGTAAAGAAGTTGGGAGGGGACCAACTGCCCGGAAAAGCCCGATTGGCGAGGGTTGATTAAAGTTTCACTTTATAATGCTTCTTGCATAATTACCCCCAAAAATAATTATATGTTAATTCAAGGCAAAAAATTTTGAGAAATAATTGTATGTTATTAAAATAAACAGCAAGGAGGAGAGTAAATGAAAGCAATTGTTATTGATCAATATGGTATTGTTGAAGAATTAAAAGAAAGACAAGTTTTAAAACCGGTTGTTCAGAATAACGAAAAAGCTCAACAATAAATAATATCCCATACTATACATTTTCATTTTCGAGTATTATTTATTGTTAGCTATTGTGATATTACTTCTAACAAATACTGTTTCGTATTGTATCGTGTAATTTTTCTAATCCAATTTCCATATCTTTCTCGTTTAACATTGAATAGCTAATTCTTAATTGGTTATCATTTGTTTCGTAATTTAATAGACAAGCTGTTCCTGGTAAAAAAGAGACATCTACTTCATTTGCTTTTTGTAATAAGGTAAAGGGATCTATCGAATCAGGTAGTGTCACCCATAAATTAAAACCTCCATTTGGTATTTCAAAGTGTAGTTCTTTTAATGGCGATAATATATCAATTGTTAAATCACGTCTCATTTGTAAAGCTGTACGTAATTTTTCTAAATGGTTTTTCATACGTTCTGCACGTAAAAACGGTAGAAGTGCCTTCTGTGTTAATAAAGGACTACCGATATCCATTGAACCTTTTACTGCATATAGCCATTCAAAAATAGGACCATCGGCAATAAGTGCCGCGATACGCAGTCCTGGTGCTAACGTTTTACTAAATCCTTTTATATATATTACGTGGCCATCCTTATCAAAACTTTTGATTGGGGGCGGGATTATAGCATCCTCAAAATATATTTCTCCGAAAGAATCATCTTCAATAATAAAAAATTGATATAACTCCGATAGTTCTATAAGTTCCATTCTTCGTTCTTTACTCATTACTGTACCTGTCGGATTCTGGAAGGTGGGATTCGTATACAATAAAACGGGATTTTTACTTTGACAAATATCATCAATTAAGTCGGAGCGAACTCCATGATTATCAAGAGAAACGGGAATGATTTGAACACCTTTATTGATGAAAATATCAAGCGCAGCACTGTAACATGGACTTTCTACTAATACAATATCTCCAGGTTTTAATAATGTTTGAGCAATTAAATCAATTCCTTGTTGTGCGCCGCTTGTAATTAATAATTGAGATGGGTCTGTCACTAATTTCTGGTGTTCATTTAAGTAATTTGCTATTTCAACTCGCAATTCATAATCGCCTTGAACTGGCCCATAAGTTGCTAACAACATCGGATTTTTATCCAGCAATTTATGCATTTCATCTGCCAAAAATGGATTTGGTAACAGACGAGGATACAGAATTGCTTGTGAAAAATTATAATATTTACGGTGCTTATTCATTGCATATTGAGAACGCATAACATTAATCGTTTTCATTTGTTGCCATTTATACGGAATTGGTTTGAAATCTTTCTTTACCCGTTTATATATGTAAGCACCTTTTCCTTGTTCGATGCGTATATACCCTTTCGTTTCTAACTGTTTATACGCTTTACGAACTGTTAATACATTGATTTGTAAATCTGTGGCCATACAACGTAAAGAAGGAAGAGATTCACCATGTGAAAGCATACCACTTTGTATTCTGTCAACAATTTGCATATATATTTGCTTGTAATACGGTATGTTTGTTTCTTTACGCAATACAATTTTCATAGGTTCACCTATTTTTCTTTTTAACTTAATTAAAGCGAAAAATATATAGGGAATCAACTACAACTTGAAGTAACTGTTATATGTACCGATACACTGTTATACACCATAGCCTCTATACTCATTCTAAGAGTAAAAAGGAGGAAGCAAAATGGTCATTTTTAATTACATTTTAGTATGTATTATTTTCGGGACAACATTTTTAACGATAAAAATTGGAATTGAAGCAGGGGCGCCACCGTTGTTTTCAGCAGGAATTCGCTTCTTTTTAGCGGGCATAATCCTTATGATTATTTTTAAATTAAAGCGAAAAGAAATTATGCCACATATATTTTCAAAACACATTATGTATGCTGGATTTTGTTTAACATTTATGACATTCGCAAGTTTATATTGGTCAGAACAATATATTTCTTCGGGATTAGCTGCTGTTCTTTCTGCTACGGGACCAATGATGATTTTATTAATACAAGCAAAGAGGAATAGGGAGAAATTACAAAAGGAACAACTCGTTGCTTTAGTTATTGCACTAGCAGGTGTTATATTTGTTTCTTTACCAGGAATGCATCAACAAGTAAGTTTCATATGGAGTATTGCTTGTATTGTGTTAGTTATAGGGGAGTTATTTTACGGAATAGGCTCTATTCGTTCGAAAGAAATACTGTCAGATTTATCAAATGTATCACCATTTCTTATTAACGGTATTCAAATGTTTTATGGAGGGATTTTACTACTAATCGCATCTATTATTGTAGAACAACCAAATGTAACCGTATTAACTTCATGGAGTGTGCAATGGCCTATTTTATATCTCATATTTATCGGATCGATTGGTGGACACGGATTATATTACTGGCTCTTATCAAAAACAAATCCAGTATTTCCATCGACGTGGTTATATGTATCACCATTAATTGCAATAATTGTGGGATATATCATTTTAGGAGAACCTTTAAATCCTACAATGGGAATGGGGGCTTGTCTTATATTGATTGGTATATTTTTGGCCAATCGTTCAACACTACGGACTTATTTCAAAAAAGGGCGGTTATTAGAGAAGGAGATGTAGTTTAATAAAGCAATAGCCCTGTATATTACAGGACTGATAAAATCAAAAACACAGTTGGAAAAATAACCAACTGTGTTTTTGATAATTAATTCACTTTTTTAATAAAGCCTTTATAATGACGTTTTACAAGCTGGCTTTCTAACGTCTTCATAGTTTCTAGTGCTACACCGACAATGATAAGTAAGCTTGTACCACCAATTTGAGCAGAAGGTGGTAACGTAGCAATTTTCGTGAATACGAGCGGTAATATAGAAATAGCACCTAAGAAAATTGCACCGATAAATGTTAAACGGTATAGAATTTTAGTTACATATTGTTCAGTTGCTTTACCAGGACGAATACCAGGAACATATCCATTTTGCTTTTTCAAATTCTCAGCCATTTGTTCAGGATTTACTTGAATAAATGCGTAGAAGTATGTGAAAGCAACGATAAGACCGACATAAAGTGTCATTCCAATTGGATGTGCGAAATCAAGATTTGCAACTAACCATTTTGATACGCTTGAATCAGGGAAGAGCTGCGCAATTGTACGCGGCGTCATTAAAAATGCAGAAGCAAAGATAACTGGTATAACACCAGCACTATTTACTTTAAGCGGTAAATGAGTGTTTTTTGCTCCTTGATATTGATTGTTTCCTGAAACAGCTTTTGCATATTGGATCGGTATTTTACGTACAGCTTGTTGAATGTAAATAACACCAACAACTATCGCTAAAATTACGAGTCCAATTAAAACAATTTTTATTATGTGCATAAATAGCTGATCGCCAGCATTTTGGAATTGTTGTAAATAAATTTGATTTGCAACATTTGGAATGGCGGCAACGAGACCTGCGAAGATAATCATCGAAATACCATTACCAACTCCGTTAGCGGTAATTTGTTCGCCTAACCAAAGTAAAAATGCAGTACCTGCAGTTAAAACTGTCGCAATAAATAAGTATGTAGTCCAGCTTTGATCTGTTATTAATTGTCCACCTGCTATATTATTAAAGCCATAAGACATTCCGATGGCCTGTATGAATGCGAGAATGATTGTAAAGTATCGAGTGAATTGAGCTGATTTCTTACGGCCCATTTCTCCTTGCTTTGCCCATTCCGAAAATTTAGGTATAACATCCATTTGTAGTAACTGTACTATGATGGAAGCTGTAATATATGGTGTAATACCTACAGCAAAGATTGAGAAGTGTTGCAATGCTCCTCCGCCAAATACGTTTAACATACCTAGAACGTTAGCTTGATCTTGTACTTTTAATACCTCTGCGTTAGTATGAGGAACTGGAATAAACGTGCCAATTCGAAAAACGATTAACATCGCTAGTGTAAAAAGGATTTTCCTTCTTATCTCAGCTACTCTCATGAAATTTGAAATCGTACGAAACATTATGTCGCCTCCTATATTTTTATCAGTAAAAAACTGATTATTATACCCTATGAAGTAACCACAAACCTCCTTCCGCACTAAATTCATTTGACAAATGGATTTTCATACACTTTGTAGTTTTCACGGATATAAAAATATAAGGT
>NZ_JBNLYC010000169.1:0-8172 GCF_050172015.1 Bacillus sp. GMa5/1
GCAATAACCGCTGGATACATATTAAGTTCATATGTTTTATGAGCTTAACAATTATATGTTTAATTGGATCTATATTTTTGGCCGTCGCATTTGGTGCAAAGGATATTCATTTGCAAACGGTGTGGACAGCGGTTTTTGATTACAATCCGAAATTAACGCAGCATCAAATCATTTACGAATTAAGGCTCCCAAGGGTAATTGGCGCAGCAGTTGTAGGAGCGGCTTTTGCGGTCGCTGGGGCTGTTATGCAAGGAGTAACACGAAATCCTTTAGCTGATGCAGGTGTACTTGGCATAAATGCAGGTGCGATGTTTGTAGTAGCACTTAGTTTTGCCTTTTTTCCGCATATGCCGTATTCCTATTTAATGATTGTCTCCTTTATTGGAGCGGTCTTAAGTACAGTACTCATTTTTATTATCGGATCGGCCACATCAGGCGGATTAACACAGATGAGATTAACGATCGCTGGGGCAGTTATGGCTGCGCTTTTACATTCGTTAAGTTCAGGTGTCGCGATTTATTATGACTTAAGTCAAGATTTAGCTTTTTGGTACGCTGGTGGTGTTACAGGGGTTAAGTGGGAACACTTGAAATTTTTAGTTCCTATTATTCTCATAACAATTGTTTTTGCGACAATTTTAGGGCGGTCTATTTCACTCATATCAATGGGGGATGATGTCGCTACGAATTTAGGAGTAAAAACGAACCGAACGAGAATACTAGGGATGATTATAGTAGTCATTCTTGCAGGTGTATCTGTTTCAGCTGTTGGCTCTATTGGATTTGTAGGACTAGTTATCCCGCATATTGCTAGAAAATTAGTTGGTGTGAATTATCGACTCATTATTCCTATGTCAGCATTATTAGGTGCTATGTTATTAGTTTTAGCTGACCTAGGGGCAAGAACAGTAAACCCTCCTAAAGAACTGGCGATAGGAATTATGGTGGCTCTTGTTGGAGTTCCGTTCTTCCTCTATATAGCACGTAAAGTTGGGAGGGAGTTGTAAGTGAAGAAGATTTTAAACACAGATAAAACGAGAGCCGTTACTATAACTACAATATTTGGTTGTATTAGTATCGCTGTCATTTTGCTTAGCTTAAATACGGGGACACTTAGCATTGCACCGCTCAAAGTAATTCAAACGCTTTTCGGTCATGGTGATTTTGAGAGTGCAACCGTGCTGTACGATTATCGTATGCCAAGAATTATAATCACAATGTTAGCTGGTATTGGCCTTGGGATTTCCGGTGCGATTTTGCAAGGGTTATCAAGGAATGCGTTGGCCGATCCTGGTATTCTTGGACTGCATTCAGGTGCATCTTTCGGGCTAATTATATTCGTTACTTTCTTTCATTCTATTAATGAGAATGCATCGATATTAATACCGTTATTTACATTTGGCGGAGGAGTATTAGCTGCATTTCTTATTATTTTACTTGCGAGTGATCGATCAAAAGGTTTACTTCCCATTAGACTTATTCTCGTTGGTATTGCGGTTTCAGCTGGCTTTAGTGCAATTTCGTTATTTTTCTCTCTCAAGTTAAATGATGAGACATATACATTCGCTTCTAGATGGTTAGTTGGTAACGTGTGGGGAAGGGATTGGATTCATGTCCTTGCATTATTACCTTGGATTTTCATACTAACTCCGTATGCATGGCTAAAATCTAAAACGTTAAATGCATTGTCACTCGGTGATAGTGTGGCAGCGGGACTTGGTGTTTCTGTTCAAAAAGAACGGTTACTCCTTTTAGCTACAGCGGTTGGATTATCTTGCGCGAGTGTATCGATGGCAGGAGGGATTGGTTTTATTGGTTTAGTTGCTCCGCATATCGCAAGGAAGTTAGTAGGTACTACATATCAACACTTTCTTCCTTTAGCTGGCATTATCGGAATGATTATTTTAGTGCTAGCAGATACGATAGGTCGTTCTATATTTGAGCCAAACTCTATTCCAGCTGGTGTAGTAGTGGCCGCATTAGGAGCACCGTATTTTCTTTATTTACTTACAAAAACAAAATAAATACTTCAAAGAGGAGAACATATGAAAAAGAAACTTACTATTTTATTTAGCATCATGTGTATTTTAGTACTAGCAGCATGTGGTCAAACGAAATCTAATGAAGAGGCAACGAAAAAAACGAAAAAAAGTAATGACCCAAAAATTGCCTCTATGTCTATTCATTTAACGAATGATTTACTTGCATTAGGAATTACACCAGTAGGTTCTGTTATTGGTGGAGATTTAAAAGATTTCTTACCGCACGCTAAAGAGAAGTTGAAAGATACGAAGAAGCTTGGTGTTGTAACAGATCCGAATATGGAAGCGTTACTTCAATTAAAGCCAACTGACATTTATGTTGATGAAAAATATGCTGGTAAAGATGTAGCGAAATACGAAAAAATTGCAAAAACGCATACTTTCAATTTAGATGAAGGTACATGGAGAGACCATTTAAAACAAGTTGGTAAACTTGTAAACCGTGAGAAAGAAGCGGATCAATATATTCAAGATTACGAAGAGCAATCAAAACGAGTAAAAGGTTTAATAGATAAAGAGCTAGGTAATAACGAAAAAGTAATGGCAATTCGCGTTACTGCAAAAGAATTACGTGTATTTAGTACGAAAAGACCGATGGGACCAATTTTATTCCAAGACTTAGGATTACAACCTGCAAATGGTGTAGAGAAAATTGATGGAAACCGCCCTTTCGAAGTCATTTCACAAGAAGTATTACCTGACTTTGATGCAGATGCGATTTTCGTTGTTGTAAATAGAGATGATAAAGCAAAAGCTGCATTTAAACAACTTCAAGAAACACCAATTTGGAAAGACTTAAAAGCTGTTAAAGGCAAGCATGTATATATTATCAATGACCAACCATGGCTTGACTATTCTGCTTTAGGTAACAAAATGGCAATGGATGAAGCAGAGAAAATGTTTACGAAATAATATAGTTTTGCTATTAGGAAAGGCCCTCTAAATTTGGAGGGCTTTTTATTATTGTTAGAATAAACGAAAAATTATACAATGAAATTAATTTCGTGTAGAGGAGATGTGCCAATGTCAGCGCTTATTGTAAGTATCCCGTTTATAAAGCAGTTTATGGAACAAGGGGATAAATAGGCTAAAATAAGTATCCCCGTTATTAAAAAAGGGGGAGTTTGAAATGACGATGAATCTTTTTCAAAATAAAATTGTAAAATTATCCGCTATTAGAGAATCAGATGCTGTAGTAATGGTTATGTGGCAAGAGGATAGTGAGTATTTAAGAAATGTCGATACAGATGTAGCGTTTCCGCAATCGTTACAAGAAATAGCAAGTGATGAGTTATTAAAAGGACGGAGATCGAATAGTGTTTCTTTCATGGTAAGGACAGTTCAAGAAGATCGCCTAATTGGTTTTGTGGCGATTCATGGTATAGAGTGGAATAACAAAACAGGTTTATTAGCCATTGGTATAGGAGATGCGAATGATAGAGGAAGAGGATATGGGAAAGAAGCAATACATCTTATTCTAAAGTATGCTTTCTATGAATTGAATTTACACCGCATCGGTCTCGATGTTATTTCGTATAATAAACCTGCCATTGCATTGTATAAAAAGATGGGTTTTCAAATGGAAGGCTGTATGAGAGAAGCGGTTCAAAGAGATGGGAAGTGTTTTGACCGTATGATTATGGGGATATTGCGGGATGAATGGATAGAGCTGCAAGGTTAGAAAGTACATTCGAAATTATATATGTAGTATGCAGGAGATATAATGGTAATTGGCGAAAATTTACAGTGTGTTGATTGAATTTATAAGGAGTCATGTAAAATGAATTTAGAAAAGGCAAAACCAGTAAATGAAGAGGTCGCCGAATTAAAAGAACTTATTAAAGAGTTACACGGAAGTGTGCACCAACTTCAAAGTGAAGTGCAGCAACTAAGGCACGAAAGACCAGTTGTTGAAGTGAGAAAAGGTGTTCAATTATCACCAACAATTGTCGGACAAATTGGTGGTATGATTTTAGGTGGTTTAGCAATTATCGGTATATTTTGGTGATGAAAAAAGGTTTGCAGCACGGATGCTGCAAACCTTTTGTATTTGACGATATAATTTCATGCAATGCAACTTTTACATTAAATAACGTAAATATATATAAGCATGTGATAACAAGAGTGCAACAATAGTTAATGGTAAACCAATTTTTAAGAAGTCCATATAAGAGAAGCCATGTCCTTCACGTTTTGCAATACCAGCAACGACTACGTTTGCAGATGCACCGATTAGTGTTCCATTTCCTCCTAAGCAAGCTCCAAGAGATAACGCCCACCATAGTACTTCGATTTGCGGAGAATCGACAGATAGTCCGAGTCCTGTAGCTAAGTCTTGAATAAGAGGAATCATCGTTGCGACAAATGGGATGTTGTCGATTGTCGCAGATGCGATGCCAGATACCCATAAAATAAGTATAGCTGCGAATCCGATGTCACCGTTTGTTACGTCGATTACTTCTCTTGCAAGTGAAGAGATAAGTCCGATATCAATTAACCCGCCAACGAGAACAAATAATCCGGCGAAGAAGAAAATGGTTACCCATTCAACATGGGCAAATACATCTTCAATATCATGTTCTTTCACGCCGATTAACATAAGAAGTGTAGCGCCTGTCATCGCGATAACAGCAGCGTCTACATGAATAATCGAATGAAGTACGAAGCCTAAAATAGTTAGTCCTAAAATCGAAATAGATTTTAAAAGGAGGCTTTGATCTTTAATGTAATCTTTTTCGTTTAATGCCATTAGTTTTTCGATTTGTTCAGGTGTTGTTTTTAGTTTGTTACGATACATGAAGTAAATAATGCCAAGTGTCACGATAGAAATAATAATTACGATTGGAGCTAAGTTAAGTAAAAAGGCGTTAAAGTCTAAATGCTTGTTTGCTGATCCAATCATAATATTAGGTGGATCACCGATTAATGTTGCTGTTCCGCCTATATTTGAAAACAGCACTTCTGAAATCAAATAAGGCACAGGATTTACTTTTAAAATACGTGTAATGGATAATGTAACAGGAACGATTAATAAAACAGTCGTTACATTGTCCAAAAATGCTGATCCGACAGCAGTTAATAGGGATAGTAATAATAAAATGCGAATCGGTTTTCCACCAGCTGCTTTTGCCGCTTTAATGGCCACAAATTCAAAGACGCCTGATTGACTCGTAATATGTACGAGAATCATCATCCCAATTAAAAGGGTAATCGTTTCCCATTGAATATGTGATGTGAAAGCAGTATGTAAATCTACAACTCCAAAAATAATCATAATAGCAGCACCGAATAGTGCGATTACAGCACGATTCAATTTCTCAGAAATAATAAATCCGTACGTGATTAAAAATACGGCAATTGCAAAATAATATTGCCAATTTGCTACTTCATGTGCTGACTGTTCCAATCATGTCACCTTCTTTAAATTATGTATTCAATTGTCGAAATGTATCTCGCTGCAATAATACGGGATAAAATATATTGTAGCAAATTCAAAAAAGAAAGAAAACTATTTAACAAAGTGAAGGAAAAAATGCATTTTTTACATATCATATAAAAAATATAAAAAACACAGTGCAAATTATTAGGAAAAGTGAGCGTTGTCCTCTAATATAGAGATAGCAATTTACATTATTTTTGCGTAAAATGGTTTAAAGAGGTGAATTCCGATGGAAATAGTAAAAGATAGTTCTCTTATTCAAAATGAAATTGAACGTTTTGTAAATAAAGATGTATATATTCATTTAGAAACGACAAACGGAGCGTATGCATCACACATAAATGAAAAGATGATGACAGTTGGTGCTTTTATTCGAAATGCGATTATCCGTTTTGAACGCGGGAAGATAACGGGAACAAATCCATACCGAGTTGGTTTGAAAATGGATCACGGTTGGGTATATGCTGAAGGTATTACGCACTGGGAAGTAGACGATCAAGAGCGTTTATTATTAGCTGGACATGATAATTTAGGTCGTCTAGCAGTTGCACTTGAGTTAAGCTTAACACCATTTAAGTAAGAAGGAGGGAAACTTATGGAGAGACATGTACTTGTTGTATTTCCGCATCCAGATGATGAAGCATATGCTGCGGGAGGAACAATTCGCTTATTAACAGATCAAGGAGTACCTGTAACGTATGCATGTGGTACTCTAGGACAAATGGGACGTAACATGGGTAAGAACGTATTCGCTAACCGTGAAACGATTCCACATATCCGTAAGAAAGAATTGAAAGATGCTTGTGAAGCGATGGGTATTAAAGATTTAAGAATGCTTGGCTTCCATGATAAAACGTTAGAATTTGAAGATGTTGATTTCGTTGCTGACAAAATTGAAGCAATTATTCAAGAAGTAAATCCATCTCGAATTATTACATTTTATCCAGAGCACGGTGTACATCCAGATCATAATGCATTTGGCCGCGCTGTCGTTCGCGCTGTATCACGTATGCCAAAAGAAGAGCGCCCAGTTATCCATGCTGTTGCGATTACGAAAAATCGTGAAGCAGTATTAGGAGAACCGGATGTTGTAAATAACATTAGTGAAGTATTTGATCATAAATTAACTGCATTAGGTGCGCACCGTTCACAAACAGAAGCAATGCTTGAAGACACGCATGCAAAAATAAAAAACAAAGATGCAGCAACATTAAAATGGCTGCAACTTGAACAGTTTTGGACTTATAAATGGGAGTAGGCTAGAAGGATACCTTCTAGTTGCTCTTACATAGAAAAAGCGCCGTCACTTGTGATGGCGCTTTTTCTTGTTGAAGACTATATATTTCTTAGGGTGCTTCAAAATTTTTAAATTAACGTGCAGTATAGCCTCCATCAACAAGAAGTGTTGTACCGTTAACAAAACTAGCATCATCACTTGCTAAAAATAAGACAGCTTTAGCGACTTCTTCTGGTGTTCCAAGTCTGCCTTGTGGATGAAGTGAAGCTAAATATTCTTTCTGTTCAGGATTAACACTACCAAGTAAAGGGGTGTCAATATAACCGGGGCACACCGCATTAATACGTATTCCATATTTAGCGTAGGCAGTACATAAATTTTGAGTTAATAGTTTCACACCACCTTTTGCAGAGGAGTATGCTGTTGGGGTAGGTAATGAAACAAAACTATGAATCGAACCAGCGTTAACGATGACACCACCTGTACCTTGTTTAAGGAATTGTTCAATCGAATATTTATCAGAAAGGAATACCCCAGACAAATTAATATCAATAGTTCTTTTCCACTTTTCATAGGATAATTCGTTTGCTGGTGCATCATCAGCAACGCCGGCATTGGCATACATAATATCTAATTTACCGTATGTACTTACTGTCTCATGAATTAGCTGTTTAATATCTGCCTCTTTTGTTACATCAGTTTTAATAAATAACGTATTATATCCATGTGCATTCAATTCATCTGATAGTTCTTTTCCACGTTCAGAAAAGTCAGCAATAACTACTTTTGCACCTTCTTCGATAAAAAGACGAACAGTAGATTCGCCAATTCCACTTGCACCACCAGTTATGATTGCTACTTTGTCTTTCAATTTCATATAAACCTCTCCATTCATCAATGAATTTAAGTCGAATTTTTAAATCTGGTTATATCACTATTAACCTTAAATAGTAAGTAGATAGAAGAAAAAGCTCGCGTTTACTTAATTGTGAGAGTGCTATTTTTTCTTTAGTGTACTTTTTGATACAGTTATGGACGAAAATATTAATTTGGTCAATCTTATCATTAGATTGAATATTTGGTAAAGAGCTCTCGAACAGAGCGAGTACGGATGCTGAAAAATTAAAATAAATATGAAGTATTATTTGTAGGGTAAGGAACAAGGGGGAGAGAAGCATAACGAAAACTACTACTCTATTTAAATAGGAAAAAACCTTGCAGGGGGGCAAGGCTTTAAACAGGGTATTAAAAATGATTGATTTATTAAGAAGAACTTCTTCTTGTGAATAAACTAATTTTAGCACGATAACTCATATGTATGTGTTACGAATTTGTGAATAAAAACTCAATGATAAAAGTATGAGTGAAAGGAAATAATGTATTTGAAATATGTATTATTACACAAAGTTTAGTTGAAATAGTGAGGAAAATAAAAAAGCGCAATGAGCAAAATA
>NZ_JBNLYC010000170.1:0-8001 GCF_050172015.1 Bacillus sp. GMa5/1
TGATAATATTGAAAAGGATCTTAAAAAATATGATTCTTTATTAAAAGAATATGATGATGGTTTTAATTTAAGTAAGCAAGAGGATGAACTATTTCAGAAGATGAAGAAATCTTTACCAAGTTATAAAGATACATATAAAAAATTATTTGAAAAGGCGAAGGCAACAAACGAGCCACAAATGGTAAATGAATTTCAGAAGGAATTAAAACCGAAGGGAATAGAGTTAGCTGGTTATGCAGTGGATCTAGAATCGTATGTTTCAAATTTAGCTGACCAAGTATTTAAAGATTCTCAAAAAATGATTGATCGTTCCGTTATTACCTTTATCATTCTTGTAGTAGTTACTACAATCGTTATATGTATAGTAAGTTATATTATTAGCAAGCTCATAGTTGCTCCTTTACAAACGGTTAGTCGTATGATGGAAAGAGCGAAAGAAGGAGATTTAACCGTACATGGTGATTATACTGCTAAGGATGAATTAGGTGTATTAGTAAGTAATTTTAACGAGATGATTGCAGGGCTAAGAACAAATATGCAAGAAGTAGAGAATAATATTCAGCTTTTATTCCAACATGCAGACGGAGTAGTATCTGCATCAGAAGTATCTAGTAGTGCAGCGAAGAAAATCACTATGGATATTGAAGAAGTTGCAAATGGTGCAGAGAGTCAAATGCAAGCAATGGAACAAACTGCGGGTGCGATGGAAGAGTTGACGCAAGGAATGCAGAGTATAGTCAATACATCATCCTCTGTAAATGAATTATCTGCTCAATCAGCATTAGATGCAGAGAGTGGTAACAAATTAATGAAACAAATGATTCAACAGATGGATACAATCCAAAATTCGGTACATAGCGGTGTGAAACAAGTAGAGACTATGAAAGAACAATCAGAAGAAATTGTTAAAATCATTGATGTTATGCAAGGTATTACCTCCCAGATTAACTTATTAGCATTAAACGCCGCAATTGAGGCTGCACGTGCTGGTGAAAGTGGTAGAGGATTTGCAATTGTGGCAGATGAAGTGCGGAAATTAGCAGAACAATCTAGTGATTCTGCAAAACAAATTGAGAATCTTATTACTCAAGTTATGGGAACAACGAACCATACGGTACATATGATGGGGAAAGTAGATAATGAGGTACAGGCAGGTACACAAGTAGTAATGCATACAGAAAAAGTATTTGGAACAATTACAGAAAAAGTACAGCAAGTATCTGAGCAAATTCAAACGGTATCTATGTCTACAGATGAAATTGCAGCGAGTAGTGAGGAAATCTCGGCTTCTGCAGAAGACATGGCTCAAATTTCCCAAAGATCATCTGACCGAACTGATAGGGTAAAAGAGTCTATTCAACAGCAAGAAAAATCTGTTCAAGAGATTTCGGTTTCAATTGAACATATGCATAACGCAGCAGGAAAATTAAAACAAATAGTTGCCCAATTTACTCTTCAAAAGTAGTAGCATATTTGAGTGTTAATAAATATAAAAAAATCATCCTCTTTTAAGAAAAAAGGATGATTTTTTTATCTCGTTATTTGCTGGGCAGTAAGACCCCCACCTCAAAATTCAGCGAAAAATGCTACCTCTGAAATATAAACCATGAATATAGTAATCTCCATTAGGCATCTCCTTTAGGTGCCAATAAAGGGAAGTTATAAAGTGAAAAGGAGTTTATAAAGAGATTGTAGAATGTTTTAGTATATAACACCTTAGATGTGACAACTTCCTTTTTGAAAAAGAAAGAAGGGGGTATAAAGCAGAAAGGTAGTGGAAATATTTCTTCTAGAAGATTTGCATTTTATCTTACATTCACAAAAAAATAGTACTCCTGAAACAATGAAGTTCATTTTATTTGAATGAAATAGGGAGAGAGGATAATGAAGAAAAAAATATTGGGTGTAATGATGATTGCGACAATGGCAGGAGGTATATTTGCAGGGGCGAATGTGACGCCTGTAAAAGCGGAAGAGTATCCACAAATGATTGTGTTTGAAGATGTTCCATACGGATTTTGGGCATATGATGCTATTATGGATTTAGCGTATCATAAAATTATATTAGGGTATGGAAACGGGAAGTATGGTGTTGGCGATCTTATAACACGTGAACAAGTAGCTGGGACTATTTACAGAACACTTGAGATAAAAGAAGAAGGGCCAGTAGCGAATCCATATAAAGATGTTTCTGATAGTACAACCACTTTTAAAAAGGAAATTTTAGCGTTAACAAAACGTGGTGTTTTTACAGGGGATGGCCAAGGGGATTTTAGGCCGAAAGCACCAATCTCTAGAGCGGAAATGGCTGTCATTTTAAAACGAGCATTTAATTTTGAAACGAAACAAAAACATACATTTAAAGATATTCCAAAAGGTCACTGGGCAGAAGATGCAATTAGTGCGTTACAATCTAATAATGTTGTGAGAGGAACTGGGAATGGCATGTATGAATTAAATCGCCCTGTACCTAGAGAACAATATGCTCAGTTTATTAATAATGCGATTATTAATTATCATTTGAAAGAGGATTGGAAGTAGAGTGAAATATGAAAGCACAAATAGAAAAATTTGTGCTTTTTTGTTTGTTTAAAAAAGAATTATTATTCGTATTTATGTATTTTTATGGTTATAAACAAGCTTTATAATCAACCCGATGAAAAAGACATGATGTGTAATATGATTCACAAAACCGTCACGAAATGTGTCGGAAAATATATTGTCACTATACCATTTATTCTGTATATTTTTAAAAAAACATATACATATTGGGGAGATAATTTGATGAGCAAAAAATTATTAAAAACAGCTACAGCATTAACAATTATGGGTGGGGTGTTATTCTCAGCAGAGAGTAATAGTGTAAAAGCGGAAAGTGCACCGTTGCAAAAAGCAAATACAATTGTATTTAAAGATGTACCAAAAGGACATTGGGCATATGAGGCAATTCATGAATTAGCGGAACAAGAAATAATTTTGGGATATGGCGATGGAATATTCGGTTTTGGGGATAATGTAACACGTGAGCAAGTTGCAGCTTTAATTTACCGTGTGTTTGATATGGAAGAACAAGATGAATATGAAAACCCATATGGAGATATCGATGAAAATTCAACAAGCTTTATCGAGGAGATATTGGCTCTAACGGAAATCGGAATTTTCCAGGGAGACGAGAATGGAAACTTTAGACCGAAGGCGACGTTAACGCGTGCGGAAATGGCACAAGTTCTTACGAATGCTTTTGACCTACAGGCAAAGGGATCTCATAACTTTAATGATGTTTCAGCAAATTCATGGGCAACGAATGCAATTAGTGCAGTACAAACAAATGGTATTACAATGGGAATCGGAGAAGGTAAATTCGGTCCGTCTATGAAGGTAACGAGAGAACAATACGCACAGTTTTTACATAGAGCAATATTGCATGATATGGAACAAGGGCAGTAATAAAGTTTAACTAGTCAAAGTGAAATTCAAAAATAATACAAAAAGGTCGTTGTTGTATAACAGCGGCCTTTTTTGTATGAAATAAAGCGCGAAAGAATGGCGTTTTGAAAAAAAAAACGAAATGAATTTTCAAAAAAAACTTCCTTTTCTGAAGATTTGTTATATAATATAAAACATGAAATCAAATCTGTTATAAAACAGTTTAAGAAGGGGATGCTAATATGTCGACGCAAACTTCACGGGTTACACTCGTTGGAGAAATGTTACCAGCGTACAGCGAAATATTGACACCTGAGGTGCTTAGTTTTTTGAAGGAACTACATGAGAATTTTAATGAGCGCCGCATAGAACTTTTACAAAAACGTGTAGAAAAACAAAAGAGAATTGATGCAGGGGAGTTTCCGAAGTTTCTAGAAGAAACAAAACACATACGTGAAGCGGATTGGACAATTGCCAAGCTGCCAAAAGACTTAGAGGATCGCCGTGTAGAGATTACTGGACCGGTAGATAGAAAGATGGTCATTAACGCTTTAAATTCAGGAGCGCATCTTTTTATGGCGGATTTTGAAGATTCGAATTCACCAACTTGGGAAAATGCAGTGGAAGGCCAAATCAATTTACGAGATGCAGTAAAGGGAACGATTTCACATGAAAATGATAAAGGGAAAGAATATAGATTAAATGAGAAAACAGCTGTACTCATTGTACGTCCAAGAGGATGGCATTTAGAGGAAAAGCATATGCAAGTTGATGGGAAAAATATGTCGGGTAGCTTAGTAGACTTCGGCTTGTACTTTTTCCATAATGCGAAAGCTCTTTTAGCAAAAGGGAGCGGCCCATACTTTTACTTACCGAAAATGGAAAGTTATTTAGAAGCGAGATTATGGAATGATGTATTCGTATTTGCTCAAAAATATATCGGCATTCCAAATGGAACGATTAAAGCAACTGTGTTACTGGAAACGATTCACGCTTCGTTTGAAATGGATGAAATTTTGTATGAGCTAAAAGATCATTCTGCTGGCTTAAACTGCGGAAGATGGGATTATATTTTTAGCTTTTTAAAGAGTTTCCGTAATCATAATAAATTCTTACTACCAGATAGAGCACAAGTCACGATGACGGCGCCATTTATGCGTTCGTATTCTTTGAAAGTAATTCAAACATGTCACCGCCGTAATGCACCAGCAATTGGAGGAATGGCGGCACAAATTCCGATTAAAAATAATCCAGAAGCAAATGAAGCAGCTTTTGAAAAAGTGCGTGCTGATAAGGAACGCGAAGCTTTAGACGGTCATGACGGGACTTGGGTTGCCCACCCTGGACTTGTACCGGTTGCAATGGAAGTGTTTAATCACATTATGAAAACACCAAATCAAATTTTTAGAAAACGTGAAGAAATATGTGTAACAGAAAGCGATTTACTAGAGGTACCGGTGGGAACGATTACAGAAGAGGGCCTTCGCATGAATATTAGCGTAGGTATTCAATATATTGCATCTTGGTTAAGCGGACGGGGAGCAGCACCCATTTATAACTTAATGGAAGATGCGGCAACAGCTGAAATTTCAAGAGCACAAGTATGGCAATGGATTCGTCATGAAGGTGGAAAACTAAATGATGGTCGTAATATTACGCTTGAATTAATGGAAGAATTAAAAGAAGAAGAATTAGCAAAAATAGAAAGAGAGATTGGTAAGGAAGCCTTTAAGAAAGGGAGATTCCAAGAGGCGACAACGTTGTTTACAAATCTCGTTCGAAATGATGAATTCGTACCATTTTTAACATTACCGGGTTATGAAATTTTATAAAAAATGAAAAGGGGATGGAACAAATGAAAAACGAAAGAATCGAGAAGTTACAAGAAAGCTGGGAATTAGATGAGCGTTGGAAAGGGATCACACGTCCATATTCGGCAGAAGATGTAATTCGCCTGCGCGGGTCAATTGATATTGAACATACGTTAGCGCGTCGTGGTGCTGAGAAGCTTTGGACATCGCTTCATACAGAAGACTATATTAACGCACTTGGCGCATTAACAGGAAACCAAGCGATGCAACAAGTAAAAGCTGGGTTAAAAGCGATTTACTTAAGTGGTTGGCAAGTAGCAGCTGATGCAAACCTTTCTGGGCATATGTATCCAGACCAAAGTTTATATCCAGCGAACAGCGTACCTGCTGTAGTAAAACGAATTAATCAAACGCTTCAACGTGCGGATCAAATTCAGCATATGGAAGGAAGCGATGATACAGACTATTTCGTACCGATTGTAGCAGATGCAGAAGCTGGATTTGGTGGGCAATTAAATGTATTCGAACTGATGAAAGGTATGATTGAAGCAGGTGCATCAGGTGTGCATTTTGAAGATCAATTATCTTCAGAGAAAAAATGTGGCCATTTAGGCGGAAAAGTACTACTACCAACGCAAACAGCAGTACGCAATTTAATTTCTGCACGCCTTGCAGCAGATGTAATGGGAGTGCCGACAATTATCGTTGCAAGAACAGATGCGGATGCAGCTGATTTAATTACGAGCGATATTGATCCTGTTGATAAAGCATTTATTACAGGAGAAAGAACACCAGAAGGATTTTACCGTACGAATGCAGGTCTTGATCAAGCAATTGCGCGCGGTTTAGCGTATGCACCGTACGCAGACCTCGTTTGGTGTGAAACGTCAGAACCAAATTTAGAAGATGCAAAACGATTTGCGGACGCAATTCATAAGGAGCATCCAGGGAAGCTACTTGCATATAACTGCTCACCTTCATTCAACTGGAAACAAAAACTAGATGAAAAAACAATTGCAAGCTTCCAAAAGGAAATCGCATCTTACGGTTACAAGTTCCAATTCGTAACACTTGCTGGATTCCATTCATTAAATTACGGTATGTTTGAACTAGCACGTGGCTATAAAGAGCGCGGCATGGCAGCATACTCTGAACTACAACAAGCAGAATTCGCAGCTGAAAAACATGGCTACTCTGCAACACGTCATCAACGCGAAGTAGGAACAGGTTACTTTGATGAAGTGGCACAAGTGATTACAGGGGGAACTTCATCAACGACAGCGCTAAAAGGATCTACGGAAGAAGCACAGTTTACGAAATAAAAGGAAGGGGCACCTTTTTGAAAGGTGCCCCTTGTTATTTTCTAAACGATTCGAAAAGAGAGATTGAGTTGTCGGCAAAAAACGATACTAACTTTTCTTTATTACTAAATCAACTCCACTCAGCCCTATGATCACGAATAAACTTCATATCTTTCTCATAATGCTCTAGATGTCCTTCATCGATCATTCTTTGGAAATTCAAGTCGCCTTCTTGAGCTTTTCGTTTCATATATGTACATAACCCTTCTAATCGAAGCAACACCATTCCTAAGTAATCTTCATCCATATTTTTATCATAGGACTGAACGAACAAATTCACTCTCTCTTTAATACGATCTGCATGTTGCGATGAGTCATAATGAACGGCTTCACCGGATTCAGTATAATACACTCTACTTAAAGGCACACAAGTATAGAGTGTATAAGCGATATCCCATAGTCTTGGACCAGGAGCAGCAACATCGAAATCAATAATCCCTACTGGCTTCTCATTATTAAAAATAATGTTATATATGGCAAAATCATTGTGACATAAAACCTCAATGTTATTTGGAGTATGATCCATCGGTCTCCAATCAGCTAATAACGGAAAATCACTTACAGCATCATGGTAAAGGCGGAGCATCTTTGCTATTTCTTTTAATACATCATTAGATCGCATATATTCTTTTAAAGGATAATTGCCAGCTTCTCCTTCAATAAAGGATAAAATCTCTCTATCCTTTTCATCTACACCTAAAAACTTTGGAGCATAATGAAATCCTTTGTTTTCTAAATGTTGCAATAGCTTATGAATCTTTTCACTGTCTGGCTTTAACTCTCGCCGAACAGTATTTTCAGAACGATATACGCTTGAGACGTTTCCCCCTGTTAGCCTTTCTTCTTTAGCGTAGTTTGACATGTGAAAATTCCCCCTGTGATTAAAAAATCCAATTCCAAATAGTGAATAGACCAACAACGGCAGAAAAGAGAAGGGAAGCAAGCAATGCTAGACAGCCAAAAGGAACTAGCTTATCTTTCCATGTTTCTTTATACTCATAAATTAACTCCTCTGCTACTTTCTTCTGCACTGAAGATAAAGGTTGATCTTTATACAAACCTTTTATATGGTTAGAATCGCCTTTAAACTTTAAAGCACGTGCAATATGATGAGGACTATTTCCCATTGATTTTTCAAATAATAAACATGATTCATGCATAATACCTGTTTTATGCTCTTCTAGATACCAGTAACGTCCAGCCATTTCTGGATATTGTAATTTATAATAAATATCTCCGAGTTGTTTTCGAAGATGTAATTCATTTGGGTATGTAAAGATGAGGCCATGCAATCTATCTCTTGCTTTTCCAAGATTATTATTTTCAATATCCTCTTCAATTCTTTTTAATGTTTTTTTAGGAATTTTATTGGTCATAAACTCCTCCTTATTTAGAATAGAGAT
>NZ_JBNLYC010000171.1:0-7750 GCF_050172015.1 Bacillus sp. GMa5/1
TTCAAATCAACAGCAAAATATCGTTGAATAAAAACAGCATGAATAAGTATTTTGTTATTCATTTCTCTTTTTCATATAATCTTTTTCACATTGCAACGGCTTAAATTTCACTTTTTTCCCTTTCTTCTTTTTCGTTTTTATAACGAGCCATTCCCCTTTTTCAACGTCTAGTTTTAGGCGTTTCATTACATTGATATTATCTTTTTCTTTATAAAGTAAAAATGCTTCTTGCGCCCTCACAAATAGGCTGGGCTGTTCGCTAAATCCACCACTATCATAAATTTTAGTTAGCGAAGTATAATAAGAATCATTTTCCTTTCCACCATACATCAAATGAGCAGCCTCCAGATCTCTTTTACTTACTTCCCAAAAACTATGTTCATCAATATTTAAATTAAATGTGGATTTAATGTCCTGTATTATATTCTTCACATACTTTTCATCTCTAACTTTTCTTTCTTCGAGACAATCCGAAGATAACTCTGGTGCGTCTGATTGGGAATGTACAACGTGTTGTATCGATACACACAGAATAAATACGCTTAAAATGTAAAATATTTTTTTCATATTTACATATCACCTCAAATGATTTAGATACTATATCATTTGAGGCTTACAATATTCTTATGCTAATAATAAGAAAGATCCTATAAAATAAAATTTTTATAGGATCTTTCCTTTTAATATTGCTTTATCAAATTCACGGGCGGGGCAACTACCTTACTACTTTTCACATCATATAATCCTATAGGTGTTACTCGTATAAAAGGCAAGTGCGTCGCAGAAAAGAATAAAATTGTAAATGCTGGATCATCATACGCGTAGCCACGCTCTTGTAGTAATTTCACCATCTGTTTCTCTTCCTGTATTAATTCTCTCATTTTTAAATTAGACATAATCCCGAGCAATGGTAATGCTATTTCGTGTAACACTTCATTGTTTTCTACTATGACCATTCCACCACCGAGCTCTTTTACTCTACGAAAAGCTGTAAGCATATCTTCTTTTCTTTTTCCGATAAGAATGATGTCACCTGTACCAGAATAAGAGCTAGCAAGCCCACCTAGTTCTTTTGCAAAACCTTTCACAGCTATATTCACTTGCCAACTGCCATCACGAGCAATCATCATAAGGAAACATTCATCATGATCTGTGGACAATTCATCACAGTCTATATTGATTTCACTAGTGTATGGTTTTGTAATAACGTTATTTAATAAGTGTATCCCCGTTTTATTAGAGAAAATCATATCCTCTTTTTCTATTGACCAATCTAATGATAATGGAGTTACTTTATGTTTACTCCAGTCTATATGTAATGCCTCATGTGTATTTACACCGTCACGCTTCACCCATTTCCCCTTTGCAAGGACACTAATTGGTACTGGGTTTTCTTTACTTTCTAAAATATTGATATTAGCAATTCTACCTGTCGCAATCGAACCATGTACATGTTCCATATTATAATAACGAGCAATATTATAACTTGCCATATCGTATGCATCTATTACTGGCACTCCTTGTTTTATCGCGGTAGAAATCATAACGTTTGTCATTCCATTCTCATAAAACGAAGGATGTGAGCCGTCTGTTGTAAAAAAGAATCTATCAAACTGCTTTACGCCTAGTTCCAACAATTCTTTCAGTAAAACTTCTAAATCTGGGCGGATTGAAGAATTTCTTAGGGAAACAGTGTAACCTTGCATAAGACGAGTGAAAGCTTCCTGCCCTGTCATCGCTTCATGATCACAATCTGTACCTAACAGTTTTAACTTCGCTAAAGTCGTTTCAGATGCACCTGGAAAATGTCCTTCTACTTTCTTCTGCAATCGCTTCGTTTCCTGCATCCAAGTTAACATTTCATCATCGCCATGTAATAGTTTTGGCCACGCTGTTAGTTCGCCGCCTTGAAGAACTGCTTTATGCTTAAGCCATTCTATTATTTCTTCACGATTAAATAAAGTTTCCCCGTTTTGCAATTCAGTTTGTCCATCAAAACGACACCACCAATACATACTTGCTGGAATCTTATTGAATTCATCTAATAAACGAAATGCTTCTTCACGCTTTAATGTGAAAAATAAAGTTAAATTATCATTAATAAAAGTTGTTGTCCCAAACTGCATCGCATGATTCGCTAAAGTTTCAGGATTATATAATTGATATGGATGTGCATGAGGTTCTATGTAACTTGGAACTACATACTTTCCATCACAATCAATGACTTCACATTCATGCAGTTGCGCTGGCAGCTTTTCCCCTACATAAACAATCCGGTCATCATAGATCCAAATATTTGCTTGCATCCACTCGCGCATATAGGAATTTAAATAAGTTGCGTTCTTACATAAAATGTGCGGACTTCTTTTACCATCTATTACTTCAACATGCTCTCGTAATTGTTTATTACTCCATTTATAATGATTTTCCCCCATTGTATTCAACTCCAAATCAACTCATAATTATTTTGATTAAAACGAGAAATACTTAACTAACTAAAGTATTTTCCATTCATAACTCCCCAATTGGCGCCCCTATATCCTTCATTATATTTAATAATTTTAAAAATAACAATTTTCAGAACTACATACCTTTTTTATCCAAAATAAAAAGAATGTCATGTAACTGACATCCTTTTTATTTTTATCGTAAGCATTAAGATTGATTTTCACTTTGAAATACACTTGATGCCATATCATAAATGCAACTACTGTCCATAGTTGCGAACTTAAAAAAGCACCTCTTTTAAATATAACTATAACAAAATTCCATTCACTTTCTTTTCATCTATTTATTAAATTCAATTTGCATCATTTTATTAAACTGCGGAACAATATCGACCCCACCTATAGAGTTGAGACTGATAGCCAATGTATGTTTGCCTCCAATTACTCCCCCAGCAAAAGTTGTAAATCCAGGAATTCCTCCTCCATGCCCCCAAACTGAAACACCGTTTGGAAGTTTAGTCTCATAGATTCCAAGACCGTATGCGTCACCAACCCCTTTTCCTTCTATAGGAATTGTAGTAAGCATTTCTTTTAGCTCGCGCTCCTTCAGTAACTTACCACCGAGTAAAGATGAAAAGAACTTATTTAAATCATCCGCATTAGAAATCATATCTCCAGCTGCATTAGCTAAACTCGGATTATAATAAGTAATATCTTTCAACTCGCCTGTTCCTTCCATTTTCACATATCCACGAGCATGATTCTTTCCTGGGATGACGGGTGAATTTCCTGGTAAAAACGTATTTGATAGGTCCAAAGGTTCAATAATTCGCTTTTCGATTTCTTCCGCATAACTATTTCCGGTTATTTTTTCAATAAGCATTCCTAGTATTACGTATCCTGTGTTTGAATACAACCAGTCTTTTCCCGGCGAAAAATCTGGAGGCAGCGAAAGACCTATTTTCACTATTTCTTCTGCTGTATACGTTTTTTTCGAATTCATTATGTCCGCGTCTTTTGACTTTAAGTATTCAGCGATACCACTCGTATGATTCAAAAGTTGTCGTATCGTAATTTGATTACCATCATACCCATTTTCTTGCACGAGACCCGGTAGCCACTTTTCAATTGGATCGTCAAGTTGTAAGCGATTTTCTCCCACTAATTGAAGAATAGTCGTGGCAGTAAACGACTTCGTCACACTACCAATCCGAAAGCGATAATCCGAATTCACCGGTTTCTTTGTACTTAAGTCCGCCACGCCAGCAGTAAAACTACTAGTTTTTCCGTTATTAGACGCCTTAGCTAATATTCCTACAGCACCAAGCTGTACTGTTTCCTGCATTACTTGTTTCCAGCCATTACGATTCTTTTGATCATGTACTTGTGACGAACTAGAAATATTTTGAGTTGACTCTGCAGTCACAGTAAAACCAGGTGTAAATAGAGCAGTACCCGCTAATAAAACTGCAAAACTTGCTAACTTAATTGAATTACATTTTTTCATAAGGCTTTCTCTCCTCCATTAATATCGGATTGATTCAAGCTATACTTTCATCCTATATGATAAATCTCTCTTTTTTCTTATCCATTCCTTACGAAATACTTACGTTTAAATTTAAATACGGTAAACTGAGGAAGAGTTATGCATGCAAATAAAAAGAGAACATGTTTTCATTTTTTATGTAAACATGTTCTCTTAAACATTTAAAATTCTATATCAACTTTTCATCCTATTCTTTACACAACTAATTTATATTCCTTTTTACCAGCCCGCACTAGCATTCATACCATTTCCAATAATAGAAAGTAATAGCGGCCATAATACTGGTCCTAGTGTAAGAAATACATTTAGAAGTATGAGCATTCTATATCCAACGGTGAAATTGTGATTTTTACGATTAACAAATACTAAACTGATTAATGATATTATAGTTGTTAAAAATAATACTAACATTAGCAACCAATACCACACCATTAAACTAAGACTCCATGGTGTTAATAGCTCATGTATGATACAAAATGAGATTCCTAATACAGAAAAACTAAAACTAGTCACCGCTGTTTTTATAAGCCATTTATTTATTTTTTTATCGTATGTATTTTTACAATATAAATCTATTAAAGTATATAAAGATAAATATGCCATTAATACACCTATCCAAGACAATAACCAGTCTCCGTCCCCTTTGAATAATACGTACAGTAACCAACACATACCTACTGCTGAAAAAACAAAGGAAATAAGTATGCTTTTTAATACCGATTTCATTACATTTTCACACCCTTAAAAAATCAAAAATTAATTATGATTTATAAAAATTAAGTATAAGTTAACATGTAATGAAGTATAAGTAAATAAAGTTAATTTTGTTTACCTATTTGAATACGGTTTCATATAAGAAAATAATTCATGTTAATCAAATTTCCATATAAAAAAGAAAAGGTAAATATTTATGTATCCACCTTCCCATCTCCCTCTACCCACTTCATTATTTCTTCCACATCTAAATCCGTATACGTCTTTTCACCATAACGAACAGACTCATATAACGAGATAATATCCCTTGTTCTACAAATTCTTTTTAACCATTGTTGCATCGTTTCATAGGACCTTCTCTGTTCATGAAATGGTAATGTTCTTTCCCATTCAACTAACGTTTTTCTTATCTTATCTGTCGGTAACAGCTGTTCTAACTGATGAATGACTTTTTCATTCTTTATGCTTCTTACCGCAGTGTGCTTTGTAACCAATTCTTTCTCCTGTACTATTTCTGTTTTCGTCAATTTTTTCCTAATATACTTGTAGATGGCATATATAATTGATATTGCAATTATCACATAAAAAGCTATAGTAATCCATATATTTGAAAGAACAGAAAGCACGTCACTCCATAGACTTTCTCTTTCGAAAGGTTGAAATTTTTTACCCGTTTTCGTTCTTATACCTGTATCTTCTACTTCTTCATATTCATCTTCATCTATTTTGGAATCATCGAAATTTTCACCTATACTAGTAAAATCATAATTTCTTTCCGATATTGTCTTAGTCTTACTGAAAAAACGCTCTTTTACTATGTCTTGTACATACACAACACCTTGTGATAACGTTATCGCACTAATCGCAAAGAAAAGTATGATTAAAGTTCTTACACTCCATAACTTCACTTTCATATGCCGCTTCTTATTCACCATGACATAAGCCCCTTCTTATTCTTTCATTACAATCCATTTATTCGTTCTACTGAATTTCTTTGGTGAAGTACCAATAATTAAAGGAACCGCATCCAGTTCCTTTCGACGAAAGCCTGCTGTGTAAAAGTAAGAAGAAGATATAGGCGTATCTTGGTCTGATATCGAGGCAAGTACCTTTAATACATTTTGCAAATGTTTCCGATTATCCCCATTTTTTATATGTAGCAAACCGTTATCTTTTACACTATTGATCCATACTTCAAACGAACAGTTTTGCATAAGAAGTTGTTTGCATATACCTGCTGTTAATTCAATTAGTTCCTCTATATCATTTCGCAAAGAAACACCACTTTTATTTTGCAAGTTGAGATAAATCGCGTATTTATCACATTGTGTTCGCTCATACTTTTTCGCAGTTATCGTCCCTGTTTTCGCTGTTGCACTCCAGTGGATGGAACGAAAATCTTCATTTTCATAAGACTTTACTCCCATTACTTTCGTTTCATCATATAAGGGTGAAGACATCGCTTTTCGAAATCCTCGTGACCATTCTTGTAATTCAGGAACTTGTATTTTCGGAACAGCTGGTAAGACTAAATAAGAGGGCGTATCAACTTGTTTATATGTTATATGGTTCGTTATAAATCCAAAGAGATCAGTAATAACAATTTCAACTTCTTCCCATTTCGCGATGCCTCTTTTTAACGCTACAGCTTGCAAATCAAATGAAACTGACTCCCTTCCTTTTAAATTAAAATTCATATAATAATTTGAACCTGTACTATGATTTTTGTTTATTTCATCATGATTCCAAGTTAGCTTATTTTCACATTTAAATCGAAATACGATATTAAGAATAGGAAATATCGACTTGTTTGAAATTTTCATTTTGCACATATTCGTTTCACCTATAAAAACATTCGAACTCCCTTGACTGTATTCCCATTCAACACGAGATACTTTACGTATATATACATGCATAGCACCTATTAAAATTACATATAAAAATACGAGAGATAAAAACAGTAGATTACTTGAAAATACACTTAAAATAACGGCTACAACTGACATAACTCCCATTACGAAAGGCTCCGCTAAAGGTGTATACACAAGCTGTTGATTCATCGTACATTCTCCACTGGCACACTAATCGTATGAAGAATTTCTTTCATAATTTGTTCTTTCGTCGTTTTCATCTCTCCCTCAATCGTTAACGTTAAACGATGAGCACAAACTGATGCAGCGAGCTTCTTAATATCATCTGGCGTACAGTAATCTCTTTCATTTAATATTGCCCGTGCTTGAATTGCTCTCATAAATGCCAACATTCCCCGGGGGCTTACACCAATTTCAATTAACTCATGGTTACGAGTTGCTTTAATAATTTCAAGGAGATAATCTTGCACATCATTCCCTACTAACACTTCTCTTGCACGCTTTTGCATCGTAATAATTTCTTCACTTGAAATAATAGAATGTAACGTTTCTAACGGATCATTCATTTGAAACCGATTCATCATTTCCTTTTCAGCTTCTCTCGTAGGATAACCTTGGCGTATTGTGAGTAAAAACCGGTCTAACTGAGCATCTGGTAAAGGAAATGTGCCCGCTGATTCGAGTGGATTTTGCGTTGCTATAACTAAAAAAGGTTCTGGTAATGAATGTGTCTGTTTCGCAATTGTAACAGTACGCTCTTCCATAACCTCAAGTAACGAAGATTGTGTTCTCGGTACAGCTCGATTAATTTCATCCACTAATACGATATTTGCAAAAATAGGACCTAACCTCGTTTTAAAATCCGATTCCTTCACATCAAAATATTCAAGGCCAATAACATCTCCAGGCAAAGTATCCGCTGTAAATTGTATTCTTTGAAATTTAGCGTCCACACTTTTAGCCAAACTTTTCGCTAATGTTGTTTTTCCTGTCCCAGGTACATCTTCTAATAAAATATGTCCCCTTGCTATTAGAGCAATGGCTGCTAGTTCTATCGATTCGTCTTTTCCTATAATAACCTTCGAAATATTATTAGTAATTTTCTTTAATGTACTCATATAGTATCTACCACCTTTAAATTATCTAAAAATTTAGAATTTATTTTTTCCAAA
>NZ_JBNLYC010000172.1:0-7721 GCF_050172015.1 Bacillus sp. GMa5/1
CAACGTTCTAATTATCTCTTTCTTTTTTTATGAATGAACTACCAATGTATAAATTTAAAAGGTATTTTTGGAAAATTGCCATATTCCTGTAACAAAACAAAGGTATGTTATGTGTGTTAAATATAAAGAGAAAGAAGGAAAAGTTGTGAAAAAAGTTTTGCCAATTGTTGCGTTATTAGGCATGATGAGTTTTGGAGTACAGGAAATGAATGTAAGAGCTGATACATACCACAAGGGCGATTCAAAAATTAGTTTTTGGGATTCGAAAAGAAAGGGTACTAATTTCATGAATAGTACGTCATTACCTGAAAACTATAAAAGTGCAAAAGAAGCTAATATTGAATATGTACGTTTAGCACCTGATAAATGGGCAAAAGATAAAGATTTTCTATTTGAGGATAAACCAGATACTTCTGGAAAGGATTTTCTGATAGGTAATGCAGATAACTATCGGGGATTAGTAAAGGAAGATCTAGAAAAATTAAAGGCGGATTTAGATGCCGCACAATCACAAGGAATGAAAGTCGTTCTTACAATGTTATCCTTACCTGGTGATCGATGGCGCCAATTTAATAATAATAAGAATGACGACAGAATATGGGAAGAAGAGAAGTATCAAAAACAAGCAAGTCAATTTTGGAAGGACCTCGCTCTGGAACTAAAAGATCACCCCGCGGTGGTTGGTTATAATATTATAAATGAACCACATCCAGAAACAGCTAAAAATAATAGATATAATGATTTTTGGACGGAAGATTACGAGAAATGGTATGCAAAAGTAAAAGGAACGACAGCTGATTTAAACAGATTTTATGAAAAGGTGATTAACTCCATTCGTGAAGTGGACAAAGAAACACCGATTATTTTAGATTCAGGTTTATATGCTACTCCATGGGCCTTTAAATATTTAAAACCAGTAGAGGACAAAAAAACACTATATGCATTTCATATGTATGAACCATATGAATTAACGAGCCAAGGTGAAAAACAAAACAAGGAATATCAATATCCAGGATTAGTAAAAGTAGGGGATTTAGAGAAACCTGTAATGTGGAATAGACAGGGATTAGAGAAGTTTTTAAAGCCAATTCAACAATGGTCTAAGAAAAATCATGTACCATCTAATCGAATTATTGCAGAGGAGTTTGGAATTAACCGTACTGTTCCAGGTGCTACCCAATACATGCAAGATCTTATTTCTATCTTTAACCAAAAAGGATGGCATAAATCATTCTATGCATTCCGTGAAGACACATGGACAGGGATGAATTATGAATTGGGAACAGAAAAAATAAAATGGGATGAAGAGGGTAAACCGATGCGTCAAGATAATTCACTCTGGGATGTAATAAAAAAAGATTTACAAACGCGTAAATAGTTTAGAATATTAGGCTTAAGGACTAAATGTAAGCATCTAATTCAAATAGAATTAGATGCTTTTTATTTCGAAAAAAGGTGGAGTTGAATTAAAGATTCCATCTTTTCTTTTGCATAAAGAGTACCAATCAGGTTTATTTACAACGAAAAATAAGATTTTTAGAGAATAGCTTAGAAAAAAATTGTGGAGGTTCAAACAAATGTGGTCACAATTGTTTAAACCTTTAAAGTGAAAAAGTTTTATGAATTTTTCGTGAGATCCCAACCTTTAAATGTTGTAATTTATTTACTTATTTCTCCAATTGGATATATTTCTCTAATTGGATGGAAGTTTAGAATACAGAATCAAAACATAATAGGCTGTTATCGATGAGTTTATCGTAAAGTTGTTATTTAATGTGTCATCAAATAACATTTATATACAATAATACATAAAGAAAAGGAGATATTTATGAAAAAATATAGAGTAATAGACACAATTTAAATAGTATGAATAGTTTAGATTGTAAAAACATGGAGAAGAAAACAAAAAAACTTAAGAGTACTAAGGAAAAATGAGGGAGATAATATGGGGAATAATTCAAAACATAAAACTAGAAAAATACTTGCGGCCACTGCTACAGTAACTATGCTTGCGACTGGAATGATTTTTTCATCGGATGTCTTTGCGGAGCAAAAGGAGCAGCAAAAAAATTTATCGACATCATTGCAAAATGAAAAGTCAGTTAAATCAGAAAATAGAGCATTTACAGTCCCAGGAAAAGGGGATGTTGAGGTACTGAAACAACAGGAAAGAAAAAGTATGGCATTTAGTCCATATGAACCAACTGGTTTATATGCAAAGCCAAATGAACAAATAACGATTAATGTAGAAGGTAATCAAGATATTCAGGTATATATTGGAACGTATTCGTATGATGCTTCTTGGAGAGAAGATTCTAAGATAAAATCATTCACATTAAAACCTGGTATAAACACAATCCAATCTCCAAATGGGGGGATGATTTATTTTTATAATAAACAACAAGGTGGTACCATTCGAACAACAATCACAGCAGGTGGAACGACTACGCCTTTCTTTGAACTAGGAAAGCATACGAAACAAGATTTAATAAACATGCTGGACCAGTATCCTAATGCACATGCAGTGGAGTTAAAAGGCGAACGTGTATTAATTACGGCCAGCCTTGCACGTGTTAAGAAATATTTGTTGGGGTCTAATACAGATCCTGTACAACTCTTAAAAAAGATGGATGAAGCTACTCGAATTCAAGACAAAGTAGCTGGATTATCTGAAGAACAAGTAGATAAACATTATGTTCATTACGTAGAAGAAAATCATTCTCCTGATTATTATATGTATGCAACTTCTTATCGAACAGCATATGTAGGAGATGCAATCCAATACGTGTTAGATATTAATAAATTTATAACAGATGGTTGGGGCCCTTGGCATGAGGCAGGACATTTGAGACAACAATCGCCCTGGAAGTTTTATAATATGACAGAAGTACAAAATAATATATACAGCCTTTCTGTAGAAAAAGCATTTAATCAACCATCCAACTTAGAGAAAAGTGGAATTTATCCAAAAGCATTTCAATATCTAGAACAAGTGAATAAAAATTATGATGAAATTAGCGATGTTTTTGTAAAGCTTGTTATGCTTTGGCAACTACAGTTAGCGTATGGCGAGGATTTCTATCCTAAATTGCATCAATTGTATAGAGACATGCCTTCAGGTGAACTTCCACAAACTGATGATAATAAAAAACAATTATTTATGATTTTAGCATCAAAAGTAGCCAAACAAAATTTGATTCCTTTCTTTGAGAAGTGGGGATTACGTCCAAATAACGATACCATTCAAAAAGTAGCTGCATTAGGATATCCAATTTTAACAGCAGAGATTTGGAAGAGTACGGATTCTAATCCAATTAAACCAGATATGCCTAATGTAAATAATATTTTAGAAGGAAACCAGTTTGCATGGTCGCTGAAGGGGATTAGTGATTTCGAGTTTGCTAAAATTAATTTCAATAAATCGACAGAAGAAATGCAAGTAGACTTAAAAGCAGGCGTACCGCATCATTATTTTAATGAAACATATGCGAGTATTAAAGTACAAAATGCATCAGGGAAAGTAGTATACAATAAAGACATTTATGGAAATAAACAACAAAATGCTGAATCGCAAAAAGTTTCAGTCAAAGTAGGAGATTATATTGAGTTAACACATCTAGAAGGTGTGCATAGAGCTACTCTCACAAATGTAGATAATAGTAAACAAGAGAGCTTTGGAAAAAAAGCCATGTACGAAGTTACAAAGGAAGGTCTGAAGAAAGTAAATCAAATTGTTAATCCGAAACCAGATACAGAAGCTCCCACACAGCCACAAGGATTATATGCAAGCAACCTTACTTCTAACAGTGTAGAGCTAAAATGGAATCCTTCTACAGATAATGTAGGTGTAAAAGAATATCAGGTATTACGCGATGGACAATTGATTCAAACGGTACAAGGAACGACGTTTACTGATCAAAACTTAACAGTTAATAAGGAATATAAATATGCAGTGAAGGCTGTAGATGCAGCTGGAAATACATCAATCCAAAGTGAAATTCTTCTTGTAAAAACCAAAGATCAAAATGTATCTTATGAAAAATGGGATCCAAAGAAGGCATATACAAAGGGCGATAAAGTAGAACATCAAGGGACAGTGTATGAAGCTGTTCAAAATCATCAAGGAAATGGTGACCCGAATTGGATATTTGCACTATCGTTATGGAAAGCAATTACAATCAATTAATATGTAAGAATCAGATGTAAAGATAGAACAACATCCAGTATTTTAAAGAATTACTGGATGTTGTTTGAATTTTGATAGATTTCTCTACTACGTTAGTATTCAATAATAAAAATTAGAAAAGGATGTAGATTAGTGATTAGTCAGAAAACAAAGCAAAGATTTAATAAAGTTATTATAATTACCGCAGCATGTAGCATGTTTTCTATGTTTGGAACGTCTATTTTGCACACTAAAGCTGCAACACATTCAGCTGCTCCAGCAGTTTATGTGAGTCCCCAAAATATACCTGCCTCAGATATTATTAGTATAGACTGGTCACCAGTTCAGACACCACCTTATACGTACTGGGCTGTACACAACTGGAATGCAGGTGGTGAAGCTGGAGGATATGCTGGTTTTCAACAACAAAGTGGGTTTGATAAAAATGGAAAACGTACTTTACATTTTGCCTTATGGGATCCAATTTCCTCTAAAGAAGCAATAAAGGCCGAATACTTATCTCCGAATTCGCAAGCTGGACCCTTTGGAGGAGAAGGAACAGGAATGAAGGTTCAAACAACTTATGGTTGGAAAGACTACAATTGGTACACAATGACAATGCGTTCATGGCAAGAAAATGGTCATACTAAATTTGGACAATGGATGAAAGATGTAACAAAGAATAAATGGCATCAAATTGCAATTATGGACTTTCCGGTTGCTAATGTTGCATTTAATCATGGTTTAGGAATGTTTCAAGAAGACTGGGCTGATAGTGGACAGAATGTTCGAGAAGCGCGCTTGAAAAATGGTTATAGCCGAAAATTAGTTGATAAACAATGGAGTTCTTGGAATAATCAAAGTATTTCTGGAACGCATGATAATACTTATCAATATGATGGAGGATCTACTTCAGAATATGTATGGGTCAAAGCAGGAGGTAATACGCAGTCTACTATTGGGGCAGGAAAAATATTCACGCTAAATCAACCTACTCAACCTGAAATAGGAAAACTAGATTTTGATATCCAATCTATATATTATGAAAATGAAAAATTAAATGTATCTTGGAAACTAAAAGAAAATAGTACACCGCAATTTAAGGGGAAAATTGAAATTTATAACAATGAAAATATGACGGGCCAACCTATTAACGTAATTAATGATATTAAATCTTATCAAAATGGAATCAGTCAATCTATATCATTACCAACAAATGCTTATGCAAAAATTGTATTAATGGATATATTTGATCAAACTGTTGAGAAAAAGGTACAAATCAAAAATGAATCTCCAAACATTTTTGAAGGTAATGAATTTGCATGGTCGCTGAAAGGGATTGGAGATTTTGAATTTGCGAAAGTAAATTTAAATAAATCAACAGAAGAAATGCAAATTGATCTAAAAGCAGGTGTACCACATGACTACTTTGATAGTACATATGCAAGTATTAAAGTGCAAAACACATCAGGTAAAGTGGTCTATAACAAAGAGATTTATGGAAACAAACAGCAAAATGCTGAATCGCAGAAAGTTCCAGTCAAAGTAGGCGATTATATAGAGTTAATACATCTAGAAGGTGTACATAGAGCTACTCTTACAAATGTAGATAATAGTAAACAAGAGAGCTTTGGAAAAAAAGCCCTATACGAAGTTACAAAGGAAGGCCTGAAGAAAATAGAAAAAATGCCAGAAGCAACAATTTTAGAAGGAAACAAGTTTGCATGGTCATTAAAAGGATATAGTGATAGAGAAATTGCAAAAGTAGATTATGATAAAACGGTAGAAGAGATGAAGGTAAAACTAGAAGCAGGTGTACCACATTCCTATTTTGCTAGTACGTATGCTAGTATTAAGGTCCAGAATTCTTCTGGTAACGTTCTGTACAATAAGGAAATCGTGGGAAATAAACAACAAAATGCTGAAAGCCAAACTGTGCCCGTCAAGGTAGGGGATTACATTGAATTTACCCATATAGAAGGAGAAGCAACAAAGGAAAAAACGCGAGCAACTTTAATTAACCTTGAAAATAACAAAAATGAAACCATTGGAAAAACAGCAAGATATCAAGTTACAAAAGAAGGCTTGAAGAAAGTAGAAAAAATGCCAGAAACAACGGTTTTAGATGGAAATCATTTTGGGGGGTCTTTAAAAGGATATGGTGATAGAGAAATCGCAAAAGTTGATTATAATAGGACAACAGAGAAAATGCAGGTGAATTTAGAAGCAGGCGTACCACATTCTTACTTTAATCAGACATATGCAAGTATTACAGTAAAGAATTCAACCGGTAATGTTGTGTATAATAAGGAAATAGTGGGAAACAGACAACAAACTGCTGAAATCCAAACGGTGCCCTTAAAAGCGGGGGATTACATTGAGTTTACCCATATAGAAGGGGAAGCAGTAAAGGAAAAGACACGTGCTACACTTCTTAACCTTGAGAATAATAAACAAGAATATATAGGCAAAAAAAGAACCTATCAAGTTACTTCAACGGGATTAAACAAAATAGATTAACATGAAGAACCTTCTAATTATTCGTTAGATGCAAATAGTCGTTCATTATGAACGGCTATTTGGTTTTTATTTAAAGAAAAGTGAAATGAAAATACTCTCTCTTTTGTACATACTCTCCTTGCTATCAACTGCTATATTTGTTTATCAGGGGGGATTTTAAAAATGTGCTTGAATTGATAAATGTTTAAGTGCTATAGATTTGAGAAAAAAGAAACAGAATAGTAAGGTATTTATTGATAAAACCCCTCTTCTGTTACAATATTTTACATATTTGGTATGATGTATATGAGTTCTATGCATATTAAGGGAGGAATGGGAATGAAGAGGTTCATAACACGTGCAAGTGGTAATACAATCTCAAAAAAGTTAGTTTTAATGATGTTGCCGATGGTTTTAATGATATTGATGATTACACCATCGAATGATGTATCGGCAGCAAATCTATCAAGAGCAGGTTCACTAAAAGGCGTGAATTTATTTAATGGAAGTTGGACAGTTGCTATACAGGCAGCAAATTTACAATATGTTTCTGCTGAGCCATCCGGTAATGTAGTAGCAAATCGTAATGCAGTTAATGAATGGGAGAAATTTGAATTAATTCCGACTGGGGAATTATATACGTTTGCTTTAAAAGCAAAAAGTAATGGAAAGTACGTTTCGTTTGAGCCAAACGGTAGAGTAGTAGCAGATCGTACATCAATTGGGGCATGGGAAAAATTTATCTTATATAATGGTGGAGACAATAGGATATATGTATTACAAGCACTAAGTAATGGTAGATTTATATCAGCAAATGGTGGTAGAGAATTAACTGCTAATAGTTATGTAGCTGGAAGTTGGGAAAGATTTGTTATTGTATACTTCTAAACTTTGAAGTGTTATATATCTAAATAATAATGGCATGTTTAGTTTGTATAAACGCCTAATACAAGAAAGTATTAAGTATTTAATACAAGTGTATATTAACATGTAAAAGGGCTGCAAGTAATTAGCAGTCCTTTTTGCATGTTAAATAAGGACTTACTGAGGTTATAAT
>NZ_JBNLYC010000173.1:0-7703 GCF_050172015.1 Bacillus sp. GMa5/1
CGTGATATACGATTATTTTCAAAGTTATATAAGTCAAACTGTATATAATATTATCGTTATGTTATTAGGGGTAGTATGGTCTGGAATTTTAGCATATGGAGCAGCCGTATTTTTAATTAAACCGCTTCGCAAGTTAGAGGAAGCGGCAAGAAAAGCAGCTGAGGGTGATATTCGTGAAGATGTTCCATTACCGAAGACAGATGATGAAATTAAATCTTTAAGTGTTGCATTTAATATGATGTTAGGAAACTTAAGGGGCATGGTAAAAAATATTGATACAACATTTTCGTATACAAATAATCAAGTACAGCAGATTAGAAAACAAACAGGCGAAGCAACGAGACAAGCGCAAGGTGTATCAGAGACACTTGCAGAAATTTCTTCAGGCGCTGAGCAATCAGCGGCATCAATTCAAGCAATTGTTTCTGCTGTTGATACAACGACTTCTATTGCAAGTGAAGTAGAAGAAAAAGCGAAGCAGTCTGATACATTGTCTTCAGAAATGGTTGAAGCTTTAGGGCATAGTACTCGTGTCTTTACGTCTTTAATTCAAGGTATTCAAACATTGGCAAAAGAAAATGAAGATTCAATGCAAAATGTACAGAAGTTAGAAGAACGAATGAAACAAGTAGAACATATTGTGTCTGTTGTGAGTGCGATTGCTAGCCAAACGAATTTATTAGCACTAAATGCTTCTATTGAGGCAGCTCGCGCAGGAGAGCATGGAAGAGGCTTTGCGGTTGTTGCGGAAGAAGTACGTAAACTTGCTGATGAAAGTGATCATTCTGCAAGAAACATATCGCAGTTATTACGGAATATGCAAGATGAAGTACAACAAGTTGCAATGAAAATGACAGAACAAGTGAAAATAGCTAAAGAAGAGGCGAAACGTGGGGAAGCTACGGAATTAATTTTAAAAGAAATGTCATCAAGTGTTATGGAAGTAGCCGATGCAACTCAGCAAATTAGTAGTTATATGAATGAACAAGTAAGCCACATTCATCAAACAGGAGCACAAACAAAAGCTGTAGCAGCAATTGCTGAAGAAACATCAGCTGGTTCGCAAGAAGTGGCGCGTGTGACGCTACAACAGTCTAAAAATATGATAGTAATCGATCAATTATTAAAGGATTTAGAGAAGCAAGCAACTGATTTGAAACAAACAATTGAACGATTTTCAATGTAAAAGGAAGAACAGAATGCTGTTCTTCTCTTTTTTATTTAGCTTGATTTAATATTTACAGTTAAACTATGAACGTTTCCGCAACATTCTTTTCTGCCCCTTTCGGATGAAAATTATAGCGAGCTATAATATTAAAAGGGGTGTCTTTTATGAAAAAAGAAAAAAGACAACGGTTAATTAAACAATTTGTAAAGGAGTATGAAATAGATAAGCAAGAAAGATTAGTAGAATTGTTAGCAAAAAAAGATGTATTAGTAACACAAGCTACGATTTCTCGCGATATTCGTGAGTTAAACTTAACGAAGGTACCTTCTCAAGAAGGATTAATGATATATAAAGTTTTCTCAGAAGAGCATTTACAAACTGATATAAAGTTAAAGAAAAAATTACGAGAAGTTGTTGTAAAAATTGATTGTGTAGATCAATTAATGGTTATTAAAACATTACCTGGTAATGCACATGTTATTGGTGTTTTATTTGATGAGTTAGATTGGAAAGAAAAAATAGGATGTATATGCGGAAATGATACATGCCTTATAATTTCACAGTCGAAATCAGATAGGGAGATTATAGAAGAAAGATTAAATTTAATTATTTAGATGCAAAAATCCTGTTTTTAATAAAATTAAAAACAGGATTTTTGTTTAAATACGGAAGTTAAATATTCAACATATATGCGTAATATATGTATTTTTTATTGAGAAAGCGAGATAGTTTGTTATAAAAATACATATTCGTATGATTTTAAAAAAATAACTTGTTTAATATTTCACAATGATAATGTGGATACTTTCACAAAGATGAAAGTGCAGAGCATTTATTATGTACTTGTAAGACATCAAACATATTTAAAAGGAGGTACAACAAATGAAACATCCGATACATGTTACTTCAGAAATTGGGGAATTACAAACGGTTTTATTAAAACGACCGGGTAAAGAAGTGGAAAACTTGACGCCAGATTATTTGCAGCAATTATTATTTGACGATATTCCATACTTACCAATTATTCAAAAAGAGCATGATTATTTTGCACAAACGTTACGCAATCGGGGTGTTGAAGTTCTTTATTTAGAAAAACTAGCCGCTGAGGCGTTAGTAGATAAAAAACTTCGAGAAGAATTTGTTGATCGTATTTTAAAAGAAGGACAGGCCGACGTAAATGTTGCACATCAAACTTTAAAAGAATATTTACTTTCCTTTTCAAATGAAGAATTAATTCAAAAAATTATGGGCGGTGTACGGAAAAACGAAATTGAAACAAGTAAGAAGACACATTTATATGAATTAATGGAAGATCACTATCCGTTTTACTTAGATCCAATGCCTAATTTATATTTTACTCGTGATCCAGCAGCTAGCGTGGGCGATGGCTTAACGATAAATAAGATGAGAGAACCAGCGCGTAGACGTGAATCATTATTCATGGAGTACATCATTAAATATCATCCAAGATTTGCAAAACATAATGTACCAATCTGGTTAGATCGTGATTATAAATTTCCAATTGAAGGTGGCGACGAGCTAATTTTAAATGAAGAAACAATTGCGATTGGAGTATCTGCTCGTACTTCAGCTAAAGCAATTGAACGTTTAGCTAAAAATCTCTTTAGCCGACAAAATAAAATTAAGAAAGTGTTAGCAATAGAAATTCCAAAATGTCGAGCATTTATGCATTTAGATACAGTATTTACAATGGTTGATTATGACAAGTTTACAATTCATCCAGCCATTCAAGGGCCAAAAGGGAATATGAATATTTATATTTTAGAAAAAGGATCAGATGAGGAAACTCTTAAAATTACACATCGTACTTCTTTAATGGAAGCATTAAAAGAGGTATTAGGCTTAAGTGAATTAGTTCTTATTCCATGTGGAGGAGGAGATGTAATTGCTTCTGCTCGTGAACAATGGAATGATGGCTCGAACACATTAGCAATCGCGCCAGGTGTAGTTGTTACATATGATCGCAACTATGTATCTAATACGTTATTACGGGAACACGGTATAGAAGTGATTGAGGTTCTAAGTTCGGAATTATCTCGTGGTCGTGGGGGTCCACGTTGCATGAGTATGCCAATTGTTCGTAAAGATATTTAGTATAAATAACGGAGAAAGTAGGGATGAATTATGTTAATGACTAGACCAAATTTAAAAGGAAGAAGCTTTCTAGCAGAAAAAGATTTTACACAAGAAGAATTATTATATTTTCTAGATTTGGCAGCAGAATTAAAAGAGAAAAAGAAAAATGGTATTCCGCATCATTATTTAGAAGGTAAAAATGTAGCGCTCTTATTTGAAAAAACTTCTACTCGTACACGTTGTGCATTTACAGTAGCATGTACAGATTTAGGAGCAAATCCTGAATATTTAGGGAAAGGTGATATTCAACTTGGGAAAAAAGAATCTGTAGAGGATACAGCAAAAGTGTTAGGGCGTATGTTTGACGGAATTGAGTTTCGTGGATTTAATCATGAAACCGTAGAATCTTTAGCACAAAATTCTGGTGTGCCAGTTTGGAATGGATTAACAGATATGTGGCATCCAACACAAACACTAGCAGATTTATTAACAATTAGAGAACATATAGGGAAATTGAAAAATGTGAAGCTCGTTTACGTTGGCGATGGACGAAATAATGTTGCTAATAGCTTACTAGTTGGTGGAGCAATCGTTGGAATGGATGTACGTATTTGTACACCGGAATCTTTATGGCCTGCACAAGAAGTAATTGATTTAGCAAAAAAATATAATGAACAGGTAATGATAACAAGTAATGTGGAAGAAGCTGTTGCGAATGCAGATGTAATTTATACAGATGTATGGGTGTCTATGGGGGAAGAAGAAAAATTTGCTGAACGTGTCGAGTTATTGAAACCTTATCAAGTAAATATGAAAATGATTAAAGCAACAGGGAATGAAAACGTGATTTTCTTACATTGTTTACCTGCATTTCATGATGTTGAAACGATGTATGGCGAAGAAGTTTATGAGAAATATGGGTTGAAAGAAATGGAGGTAACTGACGAAGTATTCCGCAGTAAACATTCAAAAGTATTTGATCAAGCTGAAAATAGAATGCATACAATTAAAGCGGTTATGGCAGCTACTTTAGGAAATATGGAGTAAAGAAGAAAGGGAGTCTTCCTTTCTTCTTTCTCCTCCTTTAGACACGATCATTCACTATTGCTTTTGTATTGTTATTGCAATTTAAGAGAGGTGAGTGGAATGGGTGAAGATAAGAAATTAGGGTTGTTTACACTAACGGCTCTTGTAGTTGGGTCTATGATTGGCGGTGGAGCCTTTAATTTAGCGAGTGATATGGCAAAAGGTGCTGGTGCTGGAGCCATTATTATTGGCTGGGTTATAACAGGAATTGGGATGATTGCACTTGGATTATCTTTTCAAAATCTAACTGTAAAACGGCCAGATTTAGATGGTGGTATTTTTAGCTATGCAAAAGCAGGGTTTGGTAATTTTATGGGGTTTAATAGTGCGTGGGGATACTGGCTATCTGCTTGGCTTGGAAATGTAGCTTACGGTACATTATTGTTTTCTTCATTAGGATATTTCTTCCCGATCTTTGAAGGCGGTCAAAATGTAGAATCCATTATTGGTGCAAGCGTATTATTATGGTGTGTTCACATGTTAATTTTACGTGGAGTTCAATCAGCAGCCCTTGTGAATTTAGTAACTACAATCGCAAAATTAGTACCTGTATTTGTATTTATTGTCATAGGAATCTTCGCGTTTCATATTGATACGTTCTTAGATGGATTTTGGGGGCAAGCTGGTTCTTTTTCATGGGGAGCAGTTGGCAGCCAAGTTAAAAGTACAATGCTTGTAACTTTATGGGTATTTATTGGGGTAGAAGGGGCTGTTGTTTTATCCAGTCGAGCAAAAAATAGAAGTGATGTAGGGAAAGCAACCGTTATTGGCTTAATTGGTACACTCATCATTTACATTTTAATCACATTATTGTCTCTTGGACTTATGCAGCAAGCAGATATTGCAGGTTTGAAAAATCCGGCTATGGCTTATTTATTTGAAAGTGTTGTTGGAAAATGGGGTGCTATCTTTATTAATTTAGGTTTGGTCATCTCTGTATTAGGTGCTTGGTTAGGTTGGACTTTGCTCGCTTCTGAAATTCCATATTTAGCGGCTAAAGATGGAGTATTTCCAAAATGGTTTGCAAAAGAAAATAAAAATAAGGCTCCAGTAAATTCATTATGGATAACAAATGGTTTAATACAAATGTTCTTGTTAACATTCGTCGTTTCTGATCAGGCGTATAACTTTGCATTCTCTTTAGCATCTTCAGCTATTTTAATCCCATATGCTTTTTCAGCGTTTTATCAACTGAAGCATAGCTTAAAGTCTGAAGAAGCAGATCGAAATAAAAATATAATAATTGGCTTGATAGCCAGTATTTATGGCGTGTGGCTAGTTTATGCAGCTGGTTTAGAGTATTTATTATTAACAATGACTTTATATGCGCCAGGTATTTTTATTTTTTACAATGTTCAAAAGCAAAAGAGTTCGAAGCAAATATTTACTCGAGTGGAATTAGCATCATCCGTAGCAATTGGTGCTTTAGCATTCTTTGCGATTTATGGATTAATTACAGGCAGTATTACTTTATAAAGCGCTGTGAAAGCGAAATCAACTGGAGGGCTGGAATATGGCACGAAGAAAAATTGTAGTTGCACTAGGGGGAAATGCGATACAGTCTGGAGAAGCTACTGCGGGAGCGCAGCAAGAAGCGTTGGAAAAAACGGCAGAACAACTTGTGAAAATAATGGAAAATGATGTAGATATAGTAATTGCGCATGGAAATGGCCCACAAGTGGGGAATATTTTATTACAGCAAAAAGCTGCAGAAACGGAAAAGACACCTGCAATGCCATTAGATACTTGTGGGGCAATGAGTCAAGGGATGATTGGATATTGGATGGAAAATGCGATTGAAAAGGCATTGAAAAAACGGAATATAAAAAAAGACGTAGCAACGGTTATAACACGTGTTGTTGTGGATAAAAAAGATGAGGCATTTAAAAATCCAACTAAACCAATTGGTCCTTTTTATACAGAAGAAGAGGCCAGAAGATTAATGGATGAAACAAAAGCAGTGTTTAAAGAAGATGCTGGTAGAGGGTGGAGACGCGTTGTTCCATCACCGAAGCCTGTAAGTATTCATGAACATAAAGTGATTAATTCTTTGGTCGAAGATGGAAATATAGTGATAGCTGTTGGCGGAGGTGGAATTCCAGTAATTGATTCCGAAGAAGGGCTAAAAGGAACTGAAGCAGTTATCGATAAAGATTTCGCTGCGCAGAAATTAGCAGAATTAGTAGATGCCGATACGCTCGTTATTTTAACTGCAGTTGATCATGTGTATGTAAATTATAATCAACCGAATCAAAAAAAATTAGAGCATGTCACAGTGAATCAATTAGAAGAATATATTGAAGAACAACAATTCGCTGCGGGAAGCATGCTTCCAAAAATTGAAGCTGCTATTAATTTTGTTAATACAAATCCAAAAAGAAAAACAATTATTACGTCTTTAGAAAAAGTATATGAAGCACTAGAAGAAAAAGCTGGTACTATTATTTCAAAACAGAATGTATGCATATATGTTTAAATTCTTATGTACGCTACTTAGTAGTAAAAAAGAATGGAGTTAGTAACTTCATTCTTTTTATTTATTAATATTTTTTGTACTCATTGTTCATAAAGTTTTCATGATGAAATCTGAATATGTAAGTTAATTATGATAAAATTCAAATTGAATACGCTTTCTTGATTTTTCGCTCCAACATACAGCAAGAGAGAGGGAATTTTATGAATAGACGGAACGTAGTTAAGGACTTAAAGCAGTTCGAATTATTTGCTCATTTAACAGAAAAAAAATTGAAAGGCTTAACAGAGTTTGTTTATTGGCGAACTTATAAAAAAGGTCAATTTTTATTTTTAGAAGGAGATTCAAGGGAAAGAATCTACTTCATGTTAGATGGTTTTGTAAAGTTAGAGCGGGTTAATCAAAATGGGAACTTATTATACGATGACTATGTAAAGCGATATTCTATTTTTCCTTATGGTGGCATGTTTACAGACAGAGGATATAACTATACAGCAGAAGCAATGACGGATGTGGAGGTATATTATATTCCAACGGTAATCTTTGAAGATATGGTAAAATCCAGCAGAACGCAATTGATGTACGTTGTTCAGCAATTATCATCTATATTAAAATTGAACGAAAATCGAGTGCAAAATATTACAATTCCTAATGCACAAGATCGTGTTATCCAAACGTTAAATTATTTAATGCAGGATTTAGGAGAACAGAGTGGGGAAAAGATTGTAATTTCATGTCCACTTACAACAATTGAAATATCCAAAATATCTGGAACATCTCGAGAGACAGTTAGCAGCGTATTAAAACAATTAAAAAATGATAGCATTGTTACAATTTTAGATAAAAAAATTACAATACATGATCCAACATATTTTGAAG
>NZ_JBNLYC010000174.1:0-7632 GCF_050172015.1 Bacillus sp. GMa5/1
AAAAAACAATTAATTTTTACGTGTTTCTTATTTTTATGTGAATATTACAAGTGCCTCTGGTAGTGGTGGGATGAATCTGACTCATGATACGTTAGCATCAATGGGAGGGATAGCTTCACTTGTAAATATGTTTTTAGGAGGATTGTTCGGATTGGGTCCAACTGTTAAGTTTTTAACAAAAATTTCACTTTCTTATTTAATAAAAACAGGATAATCCGCATTTTATAAGAATCATCCTGTTTTTATTGATATATTAAAAAATCGGCGGAGTAACAGAAAATAAGACTATCGCATTTTTCTCAAAATGATTCACCCATTTATGCTTTAAATAAGCAGGTATCTTTACACTGTCGCCAGTTTCTAATACGTATTCTTCCTCGTTTAAATATAATGTGATTTTCCCATCTAAGACAAATGCTAATTCTTCTCCTTTATGTTCTAGCACATTTTCTGATGAAGCTGTATTAGGCGGGACGGTCATAATTGCTGTTGCTAAATTTCCAGTGAAATCAGGTGAAAGCATTTCATATGATAAATTATCGATAATCATTTTCTTTCGTTTATGGGAACGTACAATTAAATCGTCTGTATTTGTATCTTCAAGTAAAAAGCTAAATGTTGGCACATCAAGAGCTTTAGCAAGCACTTTTAATGTTTGAATAGAAGGGTTAGCGGACCCACGCTCAATTTGACTTAACATAGATGGTGTAATATCGGCCATCTTTGCTAGTTCTTTACTAGTTAAACCTTTTTCTTTTCTTTGTTTTTCAATTTTTTTACCAATATCTATATTTTCCATAATGAAAATCTCCTTAAGGGTTATTAAATTATATTTAAATAAATTAAATTAAAATTAACTAAAGTTAACGATTTGTGTTAAACTATATTAAAATTAATTTAATTATAATTTATTATATGGTGAGCTACAAGGATATAAGGAGGAAACAAAATGAAAGAAATAGGGGCATTACAAGCAGAATACCCATTAGTGAATAAACTTATTGCAACAGAAGAAGTATTTTGGATAAATCCAAACATAGAAAAGTATGAAAGGGCAATAAAAGATTCACCACTTAATGAAGAGAATGTAAAAGATGCGGAAGAGAGATTAAAGCGTTTTGCACCATATATTGCGAAAGTTTTTCCTGAAACGAAAGGGACGAATGGCATAATCGAATCACCTTTAGTGAAAATATCTTCTATGAAAGAAGCTTTAGAGACAAATTACAAGCAACCTATTTTAGGAGAATTATTATTAAAATGTGATAGTCATCTTCCGATATCAGGATCAATTAAAGCTAGGGGCGGCATTTATGAAGTGTTGAAACATGCTGAACAACTAGCTTTGCAGCACGGTATGTTAACAGAAGAAGATGATTATTCCATTTTAGATAGTGATACATGTAGAGAGTTTTTTGCCAAATATTCAATTGCGGTCGGTTCAACAGGAAATTTAGGGCTAAGCATTGGAATTATGAGTGCGAAGCTAGGTTTTAACGTAACGGTTCATATGTCAGCAGATGCGAAACAATGGAAAAAAGATTTATTAAGAAGTAAAGGTGTAAACGTTATTGAGTATGAAGCTGATTATAGTAAAGCAGTAGAAGAGGGGCGTCAGCAAGCAGATGCCGATCCTAGCTGTTATTTTGTAGACGATGAAAACTCCCATGATTTATTTTTAGGATACGGAGTAGCAGCATCGCGATTACAAAAGCAATTAGAAGAGTTAGAGATTGTAGTAGATGAAAATCATCCTTTATTCGTTTACCTTCCGTGCGGAGTAGGAGGCGGACCTGGCGGCGTCGCATTTGGTTTAAAGTTATTGTATAAAGACAACGTGCACTGCTTCTTTGCGGAGCCTACGCACTCTCCATGTATGTTACTCGGTTTAATGACAGGACTTCATGATAAAATTGCTGTTCAAGATATCGGGATTGATAATGTAACAGACGCGGACGGACTAGCGGTAGGAAGACCGTCTGGATTTGTCGGTAAAACGATGGAACCATTTTTGAGTGGGAATTACACAGTAAGCGATGAAGAGTTATATAGATTGTTAAAAGAACTAGCTGACACGGAGAATATTTATTTAGAGCCTTCTGCACTAGCAGGTATGATTGGGCCAGTGAAAGTATGTAAAGAAGATGAGTATTTACAAAAGCAACAGTTAACAGAGAAGTTGAAAAAAGGTACTCATATTGTGTGGGGAACGGGTGGAAGTATGGTTCCTAAAGATGTAATGAATGAATATTATAGGAAAGGTTTGGAATTAACGATATAAGAAAAATGAGGCTAGTTGTAGCCTCATTTTTTCATGTACATAAAAATCTTTGTTATTTTCACAATAGTTCTTTATAGTATATATAAAGGATAACTAATATTGAATAAATACAACAAAAAAGCTTTATTTTACATAATAAGAGGATGTGTATACGATGTCATTACAGACTAAATATATAGCGGGTATTTCGCTTGGGGTTATGGGTGTCGGCTTTGCGGCTTCTATCCCTTTTCAAGGAACGGTAGCAGGAGAGATTATACAAGGGGGATTTGAAGCTGGGTTAGTTGGCGGGCTTGCAGATTGGTTCGCAGTTACAGCATTATTCCGTCACCCGATGGGAATTCCAATTCCGCATACAGCTTTGTTACCTAAAAACCGTAAACGAGTAACGAAAGGGCTCATCAATACGTTAGAAAATGAGTGGCTAACGAAAGAAAGTATTACGAATAAAGTAAAAGAAATGCAGCTAGCACAAATGGTGCTACAAATTGCAGAGAGAGAAATGCAGTCTGATGCTGTGAAAAAAGGCATTGTAACGATTGCTGAGAAGGCGATTGTTTCAATCGATACAGAAAAATTAGCGGTTATTATTGAAAAAGAATTAAAGACGTATTTACATACAATTAATACAAATAACATTTTACAAGTGCTTGTTGATCAATTAGTTGTGCAAGAATATGATGAAAAGACACTTGATTACATATTAGTGAAGGTAAAAGATTGGACAGCGCAAGATGAAGCTCGTTACCAGCTCGGTAGCTTAGGTATGAAGGCGATGGAAAATATAAAAGTAGATGGATTCTTGCAGTTTACTTTGAAATCATTTATGAATATTGTAGATGAAGATAAGATTGGCGGCATTTTGCAGAAGTTTATCATTAGTAATATTAACAGCTTACAAGAGGCTGATAATAGCACAAGACAACTTATATTAGCGAAGATTCGTCAAGAAATTATCAATGTAAAAGAAAATGAAGCCTTATTACAGGAATTAGAAAATTGGAAAGAAAAGTGGATTGCGAATTGGAATGCTACTGACAAAATAAAAGAGATGCTAGAGCAAGTACAGCAAAGAGCAGTTGCTTTTGTAAATAATGAAGAATTTGCTGATAAATATGTTATTCCATTTTTACAAAAACAAATGAATAAAATAAAAGAAGATGAACAAACTGTTCAAAAAATAGAGAAGTGGTTACAAAAGCAAGTTGTCACACTTGTGGAAAAGAACCATTCGAAAATTGGTAAGCTTGTACAAGAAAACCTTGATAAGTTAGATGATAAGACGTTAATCGAAATGATTGAAAATAACGTCGGTAAAGATTTACAGTGGATCCGAGTGAACGGGGCGGTTTGCGGATTTATGATTGGATTAGTGTTAGAAGGAATTAAAGCGATTATATGAGAAAAACCTTCCGCAATTGCGGAAGGTTTTTTATTTTTCGAGAACACTCATATTCAAATTATAAGCTTTCTCAATATTTAACTTGTACGTCCCATTTCCAGTTTTAATCGAATTTTTATACCAATGTTCTTGGTTGTTTAATTCTGGATGTTCTTCTGAAGAAGTATTTTCGTTTTTCGTTAAATCTTCTACTTGTTCCCAAGGTGTACTTCCATGTGTTTCTTTTTGATTCGTTACTGCTGTTAAAGATACATCACTTTCTTTTGCAAGATGGACAGACACTCTTGAGCTTTCCTGTACAAACCAATTATTTTGTAATTGACCTGGATAAAGAGATAGTTCGTTATTTGAAGCACGGATTTCCACATTTTTATTTTGCGGAAGAACAAGCGTTGGTTTCACCTGTGGTGCTGAATTAAATAATGTATGCTGAACAGGTAAAGATTTTAAAGTGATATACATCGTTTCTCCAGCCGTTTGAACTGAAAGGAAATCATCTCGTTTTAAATTGAGTTTTTCATTTGCTTTCGTTGTCATTTCATAAGTTCCCAAAAGATGAATTTGATTTGTATTATTTCCCTCTATCGTTAGAGGCTGATGTCCTGCATCTACTACGATTTTTTTGATAGATTCAGGTATATCAAATTGTCCGTCTGGAATATTACTCGTTTGCCTCGTTGTGTTAATAGAATGACGAACTTCTTCTAGTAATCCAGTTGATAATAAACAGTAAAAAGCAATTCCGACACTTCCTAAAACGCCGATAAAGAAAATACTAAAAATATCATATTTAATAAAAGATTGCTCTTTTTTAGAGAATAGAAGGTATAGTAAAACTTCAGCTCCAAGTATGATGAGTAAAACTGGCCACCATGCAGTTAGTGTATCTAATACTTGAATTCCTTTTACGACTGAAAAAAGTAAAAAGCATCCTAACGATATAATAGAAAGCCCCATTGAGAATGTTCCAACACGCCATGTTCTCATTCTTTTGTACCACCTTTGTTTTCTTTATTTCCAAGTAACAATTTAAAGCCGCCGCCAATTAAGAGAAGTGCAACGATAGATGTTTGGAAATAGCGATAATATAGCTCGCTAAGATGAATGTTAAATATAGTTGCAAAGTAATCATTCAAAATAGGAAGGACTGTTTGATCTAATAAATAATAACCACCGAGTGTAATTAACCCGATACCGATCCATCTTTGATGATTGATAAAATAATCGATAATGGGTTCGTCTTGAACTCGTTCTTTTCCGTATTTTGCTGTTTGCTGTAACGCATCAAAAAAGCTATAGAACCAAATGATTGGTACTAAAAATAAAAACGCAGAAAGTCTTAATAAGTCGAGTAAATAAATAGATAGTAAGAAGGCCGCCATAAGCTGAAGACCACGGCGTTGTAAGCCTAAATACATATGACCTGCTCCAGGGAACATCGCTAAAATAGAAGCAAATGTTTTACTTTTCTTTCCCTGCTCGCGGTGCTCTTCAAAATCTTCGAAAATAGTACGGTCAATTAATTGCTCGCCACGTTCTTTTTTCTGTAGTTGCTGAACAACGTCAAAGAAATTATAAATCCATAAAACAGGTAACGTAATAAGGAAGATAAGAAAACTTTCTTGCGATGTTAAAAGTGCAACGAAAATGATCATACTTCCGATTCCTGTGCAAGCTACTAAAAATGTAAGTCCGCGTTGCATAAGTCCTAATTGGAAATGGCCAAGTCCAGGGATGATGGATAAGAGAATGATATAAAATCGTTCGCTCTCTTTAGAGGAATTTATCACTTCTCCAGCTTCTTGCTTTTTCGTTTGGTTTATAATGGTGATAACTAAATCTAGTAAGTTAATTACCCATAGAACAGCTAGTAAAAATAGAGAAAGAAAAGCAATATCACGTTCTCTTACTACTATGGTACAAAATACTGCAAAGGAGAATAGAAATAGTGATCCCCCGCTATATAAAATAAACCGTCCTAGCTTTTTTAAGTATAAATGTCCAAGCCCAGGAATTAGCCCTAATACAAGTGCTAAAAAGGGATTTTTATTCATGCTTTGAACCTCCGTCCTTTTTCGATGTGTCTACCGATTTGTTTACAATTTGTTGTGAAATAGAAGACTCGTTATGTTTTGAAGATTTCTCTAAATTTGATGTCGCTGTAAAAATATACTGAAATAAACCACTTACCATAAAAATAATTGTAGCCGCAGTCGCAATTATGTAATGAATGATCGTGCGCTTTAGTGAGGTTGTTTTTATATTTTCATTAGATTGTAGTGTTTCAAAATTAATTTGCGTCATAACTTCGTTCGTAAATGAATCATCATTTATCATTGGAAGGTTTTCATGTTGTTCATCAATACTTTCCATATAAAGTGCTAAACAATGATCACATTCATAAAGATGTTCTTCCATAGATTCACGTTCATTACTTTCTATAAAATCTAATGTATAATTGCGCCAATCTTCTTTTGAATAATGCATCATAGAAACTCTTCCTCCTTCCAATGTTTTTTAATCCATTTTCGTGCTCGATACAGTTTCATTTCGACTGTTTTTACTTCGATGTTTTCCTGTAAAGCAATTTCTTGATAGCTCTTTTCTTCTAAGTAATGTGCGAGAACAACGTCACGGTAATTTTCGGGAAGTTCTCGCAGTTTTTGAGCAATGAGTAATTTTTGCTCTTTCGTCAATAATAAAGCCTCAATATTATGAGAGGACTGTATATTTTCCTCAGCTTCTTTACATAAGGAGAGTTCTTCACTTTCTCTAGCTTTCTTTCTCTTATAATCAATAGCGTGATTGGTGGCAATACGTGCCATCCACGTTTTTAATCCGCGAAATTGATAATTTGGGAGAGAGGTGTGAATTTTTACGAATACTTCTTGTGTAACATCTTTCGAATCTTCTTCATGTCTTAAAATAGAAAAGATAACTTGAAAAATATAATGACGATATGTTTGTACAAGGATACGAAAAGCATGCTCGCTTCCTTGCTGTGCTTTTTCAATTAATTGTTTTTCCTCAATCGGTCTCTCCCTCCTTTTTGACGCATTCTATTATATAGACGTAAAGAATGATAAGTCACCCTACACATTTTGTAAAAAAAGAATAATATATTTTTTGCGGGAGAGCTAGATGAAAAAAGGTGTGAAAAAATGGTAAAGAGAAGTATATAATGAGCAAGTAGGAAATGTTACACGGAGAAAGGATGTGAATGTTAGTAGGGAAAGGTCCATACTAACAAACATGAAAATTAAAATATTAATAGCAGATGATAACTCTTTTATTAGAGAAGGCATGAAAATTATTTTAAATACATACGAAGAGTTTGAAGTAGTAGATACTGTAAATGATGGGGAAGAAGCTGTAGCGTATTGTAAAAAGCATGAAGTTGATATTGCTCTTTTAGATGTTCGTATGCCAAATATGAACGGTGTAGAGGCGACGAAGTTCATTTGTGAAGAGACGAAAACAAAACCGCTTATTTTAACGACGTTTGATGATGATGAATATATTTTGGATGCAGTAAAAAACGGAGCGAAAGGTTATTTATTAAAAAATAACGATCCGGAGCGTATTCGTGATGCGATAAAAGGAGTATATAACGGTCAAACTGTTATGCAAGATGTTGTCCTCGATAAAATTAAGTCTAATTTAATGGAAAGTAAAGAGGAAGAATGTAAAATTGATAAGAGCCTTTTCACAGAAAGGGAGCTTAGTATTATCGCATTAATTGCAAAAGGTTTCTCAAATAAAGAAATTTCGAAACAGCTTTTTATATCTGAGGGAACAATTGCAAATTATATTACGTCAGTTTTAGGGAAAACTGGACTTGAACATCGCACACAAATTGCGATTTATTACTTAACAGGGAAAGTAGATTAATGATATGGAATTTTGGTTAACTGTAAGTAAATTAATTGTCTTTTTATATATTGTGTTC
>NZ_JBNLYC010000175.1:0-7631 GCF_050172015.1 Bacillus sp. GMa5/1
AGAACTTATTTGTGAAGCTTTAATTGACGAGCGTATTTTTTTGACTTTTATTGAAAGTGGATTACACTATAAAAATTTTAGAGAGTAGATAATTTGAAAGTAGGTAAAAAAATGTGTGGCTATGTAGGGTGCTTGTATAATACTGCAAAAAGATATTCAGAAACAGAAAAAATAAAATTTGAAAATATGACGAATCTGTTATACCACCGTGGTCCGGATGACCAAGGATATTTCCGTGACGAGCATGTTCAATTTGGGTTTAGACGGTTAAGTATTATTGATTTGGATGCGGGACATCAACCGCTAGCATATGATAATGAACGCTATATACTTATGTTCAATGGTGAAATTTATAATTATATAGAATTACGTGAAATGTTAATTAAACAGGGAGCATGTTTTTCAACTCAGTCAGATACGGAAGTTATTGTTGCATTATATGCCCAAGTAAAAGAAGAATGTGTAAATTATCTTCGTGGAATGTATACTTTTGTAATTTGGGACCGTCAAGAGAAAAAATTATTTGGTGCTCGCGATCATTTTGGAATTAAACCACTTTACATTGCACAACAGAACGATATAACTTTCTTCGCATCTGAAAAGAAAAGTATCCTACATGTAATGCAAGATAAGGGTGTAAATCCAACTGCTCTCCAACATTATTTTACATACCAATACGGACCAGAACCAGAAACATTAACAAATGATATTAATAAAATTGAACCTGGTCATTATTTCATAAAAGAAATTGGAAAAGAGATAGAGGTTTATCGCTACTGGAAACCATATTTCAATGCTTCAGATAACAAAAAAGAGGAACACATTCGAGCAATTCGTGATGTATTATATGACTCAGTAAAAGTACATATGCGCAGCGATGTTCCAGTAGGTGCATTCTTATCTGGTGGGATTGACTCATCTATTATTGCTTCTATTGCAAAAGAAATAAATCCAAATCTCCTAACATTCTCTGTTGGTTTTGAGCACCGTGGATTTAGTGAAATAGATGTAGCGAAAGAAACTGCTGAGAAATTAGGAGTAAAAAACTATAGTGTGTTGGTAACACCACAAGAATTTATGAATGAATTCCCAAAAATCATGTGGCACATGGATGATCCATTAGCAGATCCAGCAGCAGTACCATTGTACTTTGTTGCAAAAGAAGCACGTAAACATGTAACAGTTGTTCTGTCTGGTGAAGGTTCAGACGAGCTATTTGGCGGATATAATATTTATCGTGAGCCAAACTCTTTAAAAATGTTCTCATACATTCCCACTTCTGGGAGAACGGTTTTAAAAGCTTTAAGTGGAGTACTTAAAGAAGGGTTTAAAGGGAAAAGCTTTCTAGAGCGTGGATGTACACCAATTGAAGAACGTTATTATGGTAATGCAAAGATCTTCCGTGAAGAAGAGAAAATTAAGTTAATAAAGTCTTACAATGAAAGTGTTAACTATAAGGATGTAACCAAACCACTGTATAATGAAATTAAGGATTATGATGATGTAAGTAAAATGCAATACATTGATATGTACACATGGTTACGTGGAGATATTTTATTAAAAGCAGATAAAATGTCTACAGCTCACTCACTAGAATTACGTGTTCCATTTCTAGATAAAGAAGTCTTTGATGTAGCTTCTAAAATCCCAACAGAATTAAAAATTGCCAATAGAACTACAAAGGCTATTTTACGTGAAGCCGTACGTGATATCGTTCCAGATCATGTACTAGATCGTAAGAAACTCGGTTTTCCAGTGCCAATCCGTCATTGGTTAAAAGATGAAATGTATGACTGGGCTCTGAATATTATTAAAGAGAGTAAAACCGAACATTTAATTGATAAAAAATATGTATTAAACTTACTGGAGGCACATCGCACAGATAAAGGTGATCATAGTCGTAAAATTTGGACAGTACTAACCTTTATGGTATGGCATCAAATTTATATAGAACATACATATGATACAAATTTATTTAGTGAAGAGTGTCGAGTATATAATTTAGTTTAAATTTATATGTCCATCAATTTAAGAATTATATAACGCCTCCAAATAAAACTGTCCATTTTTACTTGGAGGGAAAGCATCAACAAAACGTGAATTTCGTACGCTAAGCAATTTTTAACATAGAAAAGGCCGATTCCCTGTACGCTAAGGGAATTGGCTTTTTTATTAGTGTAAGAAACATTCAACCAATCATTACATATCATCATTAAAATACGAACGTATATACTTCAATAACAGCTAACCAAATGATAGGAAAAATACTGTAGTATATTTAACCGTTTGCTAGTATGCCAGAGCAGTTCGTCTGTATTAAAGAAATGATACAGGAGCAAACAAAGATCTCACGCCCAATCTTAACGCAAGATGCAAAAGAAAGGATTGAAAATAAGCTGTTAACTTCATATTTAGGTGAAGAAGAGGTTTTACTTACATATTATAAAAATAGCTATCTATATAAAAATTACATAACAGTAGCTGGTATAAATCCAGTAAATAAGACGATTACTTGTAGGATGCTTTTCATAATCAAAGGATGTTTAAGTTTGGTGATGTAGTTGAAGTGAATTAGAGGGGGAATATCTCTTCCTAACTTAATTATATCATGTAAATCAAGTTCGAAATAGACTGTTTATTCGCATTTACTACTGCTACAATCAAGAACACATGCATAGTAAGGAGAGATGTTACATGAGTTCTTTCGTTCTCGATTTTCAGGAAATAGAAAACACGCAGCTTTCGCTCGTCGGTGGAAAAGGTTTGAATTTAGGGGAATTAACAAACATTCAAAATATACAAGTGCCAGAAGGCTTTTGTGTTACAACGGTAGGATATGAAAAGGCTATCGAGAAAAATGAAGAGCTTCAGGCTTTGTTGCAGCAACTAACAAAGTTGAAAATGGAAGAGCGAGCTCAAATTGGTGAAATGAGTAAGAAGATTAGAGAAGTAATTATGGCAGTACAAATCCCTTCTGATGTAGTGGAAGCGGTAACTCATTATCTCTCACGTTTTGGAAATGAACATGCGTATGCCGTGCGTTCTAGTGCGACGGCTGAAGATTTACCGTATGCTTCATTTGCAGGTCAACAAGATACGTATTTAAATATTATTGGAAAAGAAAACATTTTGCAGCATATTAAAAAATGCTGGGCGTCTTTATTTACAGAGCGAGCAGTTACGTACCGCATGCAAAATGGTTTTGAACATAATCAAGTTTCTATATGTGTTGTCGTGCAAAAAATGGTTTTCCCTGAGGCTTCGGGTATTTTATTTACGGCTGATCCGATTACTTCAAATAGGAAGGTGTTGTCAATCGATGCCAGCTTTGGACTTGGCGAGGCGCTAGTATCTGGATTAGTTTCTGCCGATAATTATAAGGTAAAAGAAGATGAAATCGTCGAAAAGGTCATCGCAATGAAAAAATTAGCCATCTATGGACGAAAAGAAGGCGGAACAGAGAGAAAGAAAATTGCTCCTAATCAGCAAAAAGTTCAAACACTTACTGAACAACAGATTTTACAACTAGCACGCATCGGAAGACAAATCGAAGCTTATTTTGGTTGTCCGCAAGATATTGAATGGTGCTTAGTTGATGATACAATTTATATAGTCCAAAGCAGACCGATTACGACTTTATATCCAATTCCAGAAGTAAATGATGGGGAAAATCACGTGTATATATCAGTTGGTCACCAACAAATGATGACCGATGCGATGAAACCATTAGGGTTATCTTTTTTCCTGTTAACGACAAGTGCCCCAATGCGTAAAGCGGGCGGAAGGCTGTTTGTGGATGCTACACAAAGATTAGCATCACCTGCTAGCAGAGATTACCTAATAAATACGTTAGGAAAATCAGATCCGCTCATAAGAGATGCATTAACGACTGTAGTCGAGCGAGATAATTTTATTACATTGTTACCGGATGATGAAAAAGAAAAGAGTGTTGGTAAAGGTGTGCCACCTGCAAGCACGCAACCAGAAATCGAAAATGATCCAGCAATCGTTACGGAATTAATAAAGAATAGTGAAGCATCACTTGAAGAGTTAAAACAAAATATGCAACTGAAATCAGGAGTGGACGTACTTGATTTTATTTTGGAAGATATTCAGCAATTAAAGAAAGTATTGTTTAACCCGCAAAGTATCGCTGTCATTATGGCTGGTATGAATGCTTCAACATGGATAAATGAAAAGATGGAGCAATGGTTAGGTGAAAAAAATGCAGCAGACACGCTTTCTCAATCCGTACAAAATAATATTACATCTGAAATGGGTTTAGCATTAATGGATGTCGCTGATGTGATTCGGCCGTACAAAGAAGTTATTACGTATTTACAACATGTAGAAGATGATAGCTTTTTAAATGAACTAGTTCAGTTTAAAGGTGGAGAAGAAGCTCGAGATGCTATTCTAACTTTTCTAAATAAATACGGAATGAGATGTAGCGGAGAAATAGATATTACGAAAACGCGCTGGAGTGAAAAGCCAACTACAATTATCCCGATGATTTTAAATAATATAAGAGATTTTGAATATGGTGCGAGTAAGCGGAAATTTGAAGAAGGACTGCAAGAAGCTTTGAAAAAAGAAGAAGAGTTAGTAGATCGATTACAGCACTTATCGGGTGGAAAACAAAAAGTAGAAGAAACGAAGCGAATGATTCGTAATATCCGTAATTTTATCGGCTATCGTGAATATCCAAAATACGGTATGATTAATCGTTATTTCATATATAAGCAAGCGTTACTGAAAGAAGCTGAGCAACTTGTGCAGAGCGGTGTCATTCATGAAGTTGATGATATATACTATCTAACTTTTGAAGAGCTTCACGAAGTTGTTCGCACGAATAAACTAAATTATGAGCTTATTCATAAACAAAAAAATGATTATAAATTATACGAAAAACTAACGCCTCCTCGTATCATGACGTCTGATGGAGAAATCATTACAGGTAAATATAAACGAGAAAACCTCCCAGATGATGCGATTATAGGTTTACCTGTTTCTTCAGGAGTGATTGAGGGGAGAGCTCGCGTTATTTTAAACATGGAAGATGCGAATTTAGAAGAGGGAGATATATTAGTTACGGCTTTTACTGACCCTGGCTGGACACCATTATTTGTATCTATAAAAGGATTAGTTACTGAAGTCGGCGGACTTATGACGCACGGAGCAGTTATCGCACGTGAATATGGATTACCAGCAGTCGTTGGAGTAGAGAATGCTACGAAATTAATAAAAGACGGACAACGAATTCGGGTACATGGAACAGAAGGGTATATTGAAGTGTTGTAATGAAATAAAAGAACATCCGCTATTATAGTGGATGTTCTTTTATTATATAGCTGACTTATTTCTTTAAGCCAGCCGCATAAAAAGGTCCATGAACTGCGATTGTTGATAATATGAACAATAATGTTCGTACGCAAATATTAGAAGGGTTAAAAGCAAAAGGAGATACTGTAACAACAGATCAAGCTGCGAAATTAGTAACACCTATTGTAAAGAACGTGAAAAATGTGAATGAGGTTGGCAAAAATAGTGCGAACGGTAATTCACCAATGTCTTTATTTCAGCCGTTATGGATTGCAAGTTTAGCTAGTGCAGCGATTATTTTTATTGCGATTAGTAAAATGCCAGTAAGCTCAAGAAAAGAAAACTTTCTGTTAAAAGTAAACCAAATTGTAACAGGAGCTATTGCGACACTTGTAATTGGATTTGGTCTTACATGGATTGCGGATGGGATGGTAGGGTTAAATATTTCGAACTTCACGGATACAGCTCTATTCTTATCCATTACTTCTTTTAGTTTCTTCTTAATGATATCTGCGGTACTTTCATTGGTTGGGCTAAAAGGAATCGGTTTATTCGCTTTATTACTATTCTTCGGGGCGCCGTTACTATCATTAGCACCTGAGATGTTGTCTCCGTTTTATCAAGACTGGGTTTACTCATGGTTACCAATGAAATTTATGATTGAAGGCCTAAGAGAAATCTTCTTCTTCGGAAAAGGGTTAAGTTGGAATACTCCTGTTACTGTACTCGTTTGGATTGGTATAGTAAGTATGGTTACCATATTAGCAACTGCATTCAAACGTAGTGTAGTAAAAGGGCATAAAACAGAATTGAACGCTTAAAAACAAGCCGTTTCACTAATTAGTGAAACGGCTTGTTTTTGATTTTTTCTCAATGTAAATGCCTGATTGTTGAAAAGTGTAGTGTTTAAAATTAAGTCAGAATCTCTAAAGATCGCGTACGTTCCAGACAATCTCACCACGTTCGTCATCCCACGTACTGTGATGACGCTTAAATCCTATCTTTTCTAGTACCCGGAGGGAAGCGATATTCCAAGTGCCTACAGTCGACCAAAGCCTGTGGCGCCCAGTAGCAATTGCAGCGTCCAGTACAACGGCTGCTGCCTCAGTCGCATAACCTTTTCCATGAGCGCTGCGGAACAATTCGTATGCAATCTCCGGCTCTTCAAGTGTGGAACGACCGATAATCAAGCCACAGTATCCAATAAAATCGCCTTCGTCTCTTCTTCGAATAGTGAGAAGGGAAATGCCATTTTCGTCTGCTTTCTTGCGCATCTCAATAAGCCGGCTACGAACGGAATCAAGGGCTGGCATGTCCACACCACGTTCGCCAATTAATTTTCTCATCCAAACTGAATCGGATTCCTCCCACATACTCAGGTCAAGTCGTTCGGTTTTTAGCTTGAACTCCATAGTTTTAAATAAAGATGGCATAGCGGAACCTCCTAGTTATGTCACTGAATTCATAATAGCTTCGCACCGCATCATGTTGAACTTCTCGTTGATTCGCGAATGTATTTTCCCACTCCCGCGAGAGTTTATAGCCACAGTATACAATAGTGTTATTTTTATGCATAAGCAATTCTTTTGCAAAATAGACCATTTTCTCAAACTTTACTTTCAATCTAAAGCTGTCCCGTTATATACACATGCTCCTACTATTTCAAAATGCATAAAATGTTATGCGAAAGTATGGAGGGGATACAATGTATAATTCGAATTATTATGATTGGTATAGGCAGAATGATAAGTTGATAAGTGATATTGAGAAAGCTATAAATGGAGAGTATAGCGCTATAAGCTGCTATGCAAAATTAGCGAATATGGCTCCAAGTCAAGCAGAGAAAAAACAAATTCTTGAAATTCGTAATGATGAAATAAAACATTTTCATCACTTTGTACAAATTTATACGAATTTAACTGGCAGGCAGCCGAAACCACAGATTACCGAAGACTGTCCGAATACCTACTTACAAGGATTAGAGTTCGCTATACAAGATGAGCAAAAGACAGTAGATTTTTATTTGGAAATTTCAGATGAGACATCGGATGCACATCTGAAAGATTTGTTACGGAGAATAGCTGCGGATGAACAAAATCATGCGGTATGGTTTTTATATTATTTTGTGAAGTCGAAGTGAGCATTAAGAATGACTGATGTGGTGAATATATTAGAAGTTATTTTAAAGCGCAGTGCAACAATTGAATGAAATATTTAAATGTAAGCAAAAGGAAACCGTTTCGCTAGTAGTGGAGCGGTTTTTTATGATGTACATATGTATCGACAAAATATAGTAATTACATTTCATA
>NZ_JBNLYC010000176.1:0-7598 GCF_050172015.1 Bacillus sp. GMa5/1
AGTCATTGCTTTATCCATCACATCTTGATTACATCTATATATCTTATTGTTACTCTTTCACTTGAATGATTGAATATATCCATTAATAATGGCTATATTCTTTGTCGGCACGTACATATAACTAATGTTTTTTAATTGATAAAGTGAAACTTTAATCAGCTCTCACCAATCGGGCTTTTATGGGCAGTCCGCCACCTAACTTCTCTTTGCTCTCGCTGAATTTTTTTGGGGATGTTACTGCCCGCAACTAGCAAGATAGATGTTATCAAGATTCATACGTTACAATAGTACCGGTAGTATCAGTAAAACCATCAAAACAGTTAGAGCAACCACCACAGCCGCCACAACCGCCACAGCCTCCGCAACCAAAACAACCGAAGCAACCAATACAACGGAAGCCACCACAACGGAAGCCGCCACAACGACCTCCACCACAACCGCCACAACGACCACAACCGCCACAGCGACGAGCAGCATCTTCAATATAGTAATATGGATATTGGTTTTGCTGGTCCCAATAGACAATATTTCCAGACCGGTAATCATTAAGGCTTAACGCTTGTAGTTCTTGTTGAAACTGATTCATTTTCATAACCTCCGTTTATAAAATACAACCTCATCAATACTTCCCTATATTCCTGTTCGTTACATCTAAGTAGAAATAGCGCTATAAACTAAGTTCAATACGTACACCAACAAAGTATGACTTATCACTAGATGATGCACCTTGTTCATATACCTATTTTTACTATGGGCTCATTTTTATAAAGTGAAAATTTAATCAGTGGGGTTTTGTTCATCCCCTACCTAACTTCTTTGCTTCCGCTGAATTTTGAGGTGGGGGGCTTACTGTCCGGCAAATAGCGAGATAAATAAAAATTAAAAAATATGAATTCTAGCGTCATATCTTCATACTTACTAAGTTCAATTAATTTCTCAATAATTATGATCCATATCCTATATATTTCCGTCTGCTGCTTAGATTTTTCTGTACTGTAAATGGCTTTCGCTATAACACCTCCAAGTGACCAGTTTTTATGATGGTTAAGAAATTCCAACAAAAAAAGCCCTAATTAGGGCTTTTCATTCTATTTCTCCAGCAAAGCTCTCTATGAAATTGTTAATTAAAAAAGACACACTTAGATTGATGCGTCTTTTTGTGATGCCTCTTTTGTGAAATCATATAAAGCAATTGCGCCTAAAAGGACAAGTATACCTTGAGGAACATCTAGCAAAATAGTTTTCCAAATTTCTGGAATTACCCATTTAATATCTGCTGCTGTTTCAAGATATGTTTGGAAATAGCTGATTGTAAAATTAATTATCCCTAAAAATACAAACAACGATAAACCAAATCGAATTAATTTCTTATTTGTAAACATATAACACCTCTCAAAATTCATTGGATATTCCTGCTTTTGCTTCTTTATATTTCCATATCTCTATATCTAATTTTAACACATAAAGAACTCAAAAAAATACGATATGCATATTTGCATATCGTATTAACAACACTCCATGATAATTTAGAAATTTCTGCAAAGAAAAAACAACTCCGTTACAGCTAACAGCTCGGGTTTCTTTTCTTATTTAACTTCATACCACCAACATTTACGTTCTTTGATTGTAAAATAAATGTGACAGAAGTTTATCCAGTTAATGCGTAGACAAGTAAATGAGCTAAATTATCGATATTCTATTTCGCCATATCAGTAGCACTAATGACTTTACGCAAATTTGACAAGAAAAAATATATAGCTAGGTATGATCCATACCTAGCTATAACATTACTTCTATTCTTTATCCAATTACGTCTTTTACGTCTGTATCCACTGGCCACTTTTCTAATGTATAAGCCATTTCCCAAAATGAATATTCATATTGACTGCTAATAATAAAATGCTGTTTCATACGTTTGCGATCTGCCTCTGTTACTTTTTCAGCGATAGTATCTAAACGTGTAATTTGTTCTTCAACTAGCGTACGGAACCAATCAGATCCATAAGCAGAAATCCATTCGTTATAAATTGGCTCTTCCGGCTGGCACTCTTTTAAGCGTTCGCCAATTTCATAATACAACCAATAGCAAGGTAAAATTGCTGCAATAATATCTCCTAAATGTCCTTCATACGCAGCACGATACATATGTGAAGTATACGCATATGCAGTTGGCGCAGGAATAAAATTATCTTTTTCTTCTTTTGTTATCCCTAGCTTTTTAGCAAAATTCTCATGTAATGATAATTCCGCCTCATATGTATTTTGGGCATGGTGTGCCATACGAGCTGTCGTTTCTAATTCAAGAGCTTTTGCAGCTCCTAATGTTTGTACTCTAGCAAAATGACTCAAATAATATGAATCTTGAAGAACATAATAGCGAAAACTAGCTAAATCTAACGTTCCTTCACCAAGTTTTTTTACAAAAGGATGGTTAAAACTCGCTTTCCAAATTGAATCTACTTCTTTACGTAACGATTGTGAAAAAGTCATTTAAATCCCTCCAATAATATATAAAATATAGATATTTATCCACAGCTATTAACGCTTTAAAATAAAAAAACTTTCTTTACAGGCGTAAAGAAAGTGAAATTGACAGTATTTATTTACTCATTAAATAGCAACGTCTTTCCCACTTCCCTACGCTGGCATTAACCAGATCAGGTACTAAGAGTCTCAAAATCACATTTGATCTCAGCCTATAAAAGGCCCCCCTAGTGGATAAATATTTTGTTTTTATAATGTATTCATCATAGCATACTTCGTGAAACTGTCAAAAAAATTAGTTATATAATTCCCTTAAAACCCTTCTTCTTTTCTAACTTTTAATGATGTTTCAATAATCATATCTAATAGTTTGCTATAACTAATTCCCGCTGCTTCTGCACTTTTTGGCAATAAACTTGATTGTGTCATCCCTGGTAATGTATTAATTTCCATTACATATGGAACTCCGTCCTTCACCATCATATCAACTCTTGCATAAACACTACATTTTAATGCTTTATAACAAGCGAGTGACGCTTTATTTACACGTTCATTAATTTCTGCTGGAAGTTCAATAACTTCCTCAACTGTACTAGTATCATCATATTTTGCATTGTAGTCAAAGAACTCGGCTGCATGTCGAATTGAAACTATAGGTAACTGTTTTCCATCCAGAATTGAACATGTAATTTCATCACCTTTTATATACTTCTCAATTACTACTTCAGAATCCCATTCGAATACAGTTTCTAGCATTGAGATCAATTCATTTTTATTATAAACGATTTTCACTCCGACACTCGATCCGCCAGAGTTTGGTTTTACTACTAATGGAAATCCTAACTTATCTAACTCATCAAGATTTAGATCCTCCATTTTTGTAAGTTCAATCCAATCTGGTGTTTCTACACCTTCATAACGTAAAATCTTTTTCGAAATATTTTTATCCATACATATACTGCTAGATAACATATTACTTCCGCTATAAGGAATCCCTAAACTCTCCAGTGTTCCTTGAACTGTCCCATCTTCTCCGTATTTTCCGTGTAATGCGAGCAACGCAAAGTCAATGTCTTTCGCTTTTTCAATTAAATCCACTTTTTCATTTAATGTAATTGGAACTATTTCATACTTATTTTTATCTAAATGAGCAATCATTTCATTCCCCGTCATAATTGAAACTTGTTTTTCAGACGATACCCCGCCCATAATAACACCGATTTTCATTTTCTCAACTCCAAATTTCATTTTTTAATGTATCACCAATTATTTTAATTCCCCGAACTATTTCTTCTTCTTTCAAGCGCGAAAACCCTAATCGGAAAGTGTTCGCTCCTTCTCCATCAGAGTAAAAAACATCTCCAGGTGAAAACGTAACGCCTTTCTCATAACACTTTTGTAAAAGTGTGCGGGCATTCATATGCTCTTCTAGCTCTATAAATAAATGCAGTCCACCATCTCCAGTCATTCTTTTGAAATGAATGTACTGGTTACATGCCCCGACAGCTAACTCATATTTTTTCTTATAAACAGATCTTGCCTTTTTTAAATATTTTTCAAAATATCCCTCATGTAAATATTGAAACAGAACAGCTTGATCTAGCGTAGATGTGTGAATCGTTCTTGCTCTTTTTACGCTTTCTAAATAATGAATCAGATCTTTATCTGCAATAATCCAACCTACACGTAAACCAGGGAAAAGTACCTTTGAAAAGCTACTAATATAAATCACATTATTGCCAGCTCCAGCAAAAGTTAATAATGGAGCTAAATGTGAACCTGAATAACGTAATTCTTCATTAAATCCGTCCTCTATAATAGGAACGTTGTATTTTGAGAATAACCTCATCAATTCCGTTCTTTTCTCTGAACTCGTAACAATACCGGTTGGATTATGATAAGAAGGAATTAAATAAGCAAAATCAAAATCTTTTTCACGCAAGCTTTTTTCAACTTCATTCGTATCAATACCATCCTCATTCATATCAATCCCCTGAACTTCAAGTCCATGTAAACGGAACAGCTTTAGTGCAGCGTGGTGAGTTGGATTCTCACAAATGACACGACCAGATTTTTTTGATAAAGAAGAGAGTACAATATCCAATCCTTCTGTAAATCCATTTGTAATTAGAATATCTTTATTTGAAATGTCTACACCTTTCATTTCCATGTAATGAAGTAAATAATTCATTAACGGTCTATATCCCTTTGCATATCCGTAGTTCAATACGATGTCTCCTTCAATGGACATACGAGTAAGAAAAGCTCTTTTGAAATTTTCAACATCAAATAGCTTCTCATCCGGGGCTATACTATTAAAGACAATCATTCCCTTTTCCCAACGAACACCATGTTTCATTAAATCTAATTCATCCGCTAATGCGGTCACTGTATTAAGTTTATTTTTCCAATTTATTTCAACAGACGAAGTGTTAGATATATCCACCTTCGCAACAAAGTTCCCTTTTCCTTTAACTGCATAAATGAGTCCTTCTTGTTCTAAATCTGCATAAGCAGCGAGTACAGTGTTTCTACTCACACTTAGTAATTCACTTAGTTCCCTTGTTGATGGGATTTTTTGATCCCCGAGCAAATGCCCTTTCATAATCATCTTCTTCAAATAATCTTTCAATTGAATATAAACGGGACGATCTTTAACAACTTTAAAATCCTTAAACAATTCCTTACCCCCTGCAATCATTTTTTCATATTTATTTCATTCTCAAAAGGTCCACGACATATGTATTTTTTATAAAGGGCGGTACGGTCTTACAAATCTTTTCGATATAAGTTAATCACATCTTTTAAAGCTGCAGCTGCAGCGCCTCGTGGATTAGAAGCCCCACCAATTGTAGTAACTTGTCCCATCGTATCTGTAAAGAACGTAATTCCTTTTTCGGTCCCATTTACTTTTGCTAACGGATGATCTTTTTCTATTTCGCACGGTTCAACATTTAAATTGACATTGCCACCCTCATCCTTATATGTTGATGCTATTAATTTAATAATTTTATGTTGTTCCTTAGCATTTCTAATTTGCTGTTTTGTAACGTGCTCGATTCCTTTTATGTGTATATCAGTAAGTGTTTTCTCTGTTTCCATTAAGCTGTTTGTCAAAAGTAACAATTTACACGCACTATCTGAACCACTTATATCTAATATAGGGTTTGTCTCAGCAATTCCTTTATCTTGTGCTTCTTTCAATGCTTCTTCAAATGTCATATCTTCCTCATACATTTTCGTAAGAATATAATTAGTTGTTCCATTTAATATTCCTTCTATTTTTTCAATACTGCAACCGGCTAAACTAAATTGTCCGATATCTAGGGTCGGTAATGCAGCGGCTGTTGCACCGCTATATCGAATTCGTACATTTGCGTCTCTTGCTGCTTCATTTATTTCTCTCCAGTTTGTAACGAGCGCCCCTTTAGAAATTGCTACTATATCCATCTGTTTCTCAATCGCTTGTTTCATATATTGTTTCCCTGGATTTCCATCTTTAAGATTTGTAACTGTTGATTCTACCAATACAGTACCACTTATGCTAGTTGTTGCACGTTCCTTCGGATGATACTCTAAATATTTTTCAATTGCAGCGGTACCGCCACCATACATCAATAAATGATGAAGTGATAAGCCGTCTTCATTATGTATTGCAATATTTCTCCCTAATACGCCACTTACAACTAATTGAATCCCATATGTTTCATATATATATGAATATTTTTCATTTAATAATTTTATAAACTCTCTGCCTACTGTTCCGTATCCTGATAATACAACTTGAATTTTCATAATATCCCCCCATATTTTTCTACCAAATCCCTCTTTCAATATAATATAAAGCGCTCTCGAATTCCATCGAGAGCGCTTTATTATTACCTATTTCGGTAAACGTGATAGCTTTTCAGCAATTGTTCTATAAAACTCTTGAATGCTAGAAAAACCTAATGAGTCTGAAACACTTAATCCTACCATATCGAGATGATCCCAATTCGCTTTCGTTTCGATATGATTCCATTTTCCAATCTGTAATGACCCATTATTATTTACAGCAACATTAGAAGATGGTGCAATCATAGAATTCGTATTTACTACACCATCATTTTGCCACCAAGAAGTATCAACTAACGGACGGTTTTCTTCATATCTCGCATAAGAACCTAAGAAAAATGCATTCCCCATCAACACTTTATTCATCGTAATATGCGGTAAATGTAAACCTGTTATAGGTGCTGCTTGTGATGCATGTCCACTATAGGATAAATAATACACATCTGGTTGCGTCTTTACCCAATTATTTAACTCCTTTGCACCATCTGTACTTAAATCCCATTGACTTATATCTTTTGTATTTTTCCAAAGTGAACTATTTAGAATACGATTACTATATTGGAAAAAGGACTCTCCAGCATTTTTCTTTATACCCCATTGATCCAATTTAAAATCATATAATGATAAATTATTGTTTCCTCCAAAGCTTGCAGCTGTAATGAGTAAATCTTTAACGAACGGCAGTAGAAGACTACCATCCGCAAGTGTTGTACCGTTGTGAGGGGTTGCTAATGTTGTAACACTGTGAACATATGATTTTCCGCCTTCAAATAGTGGTGATATTTTGATGTCTGGGTGATTTTTCACATAATTCTTTTCTTCAAAACTACCTTCTTTTAATAGCTGTACTAATGTTCTAATCGTTTGTCCACCCATGCTATGTCCAACTAAATGAACTTTATTTGTTTCACTCCAATTCGGCGCAAAACCACTATAAGTTCTGCCAAAACGATTATGTCCATGTTTCTCAGCATGTACGGCACCATAGTCTACTGTCCCACCGCTAATTTGTGCATACAATTCACATGCACGATCCCAGTTACTAGAAACAGGTCCAACAGCTGCGGTATGTACCGTATAACCATTGCGTTTCAAATCTTCCTGTATATCATGAACACCACCCCAATATTTTACGCCAAGCATTTCTTCTCTACCCCATCCAGCAAATCCATTCACCAATATGATTGGATAATTATTTTGTTGCCTCTCTTCAGCGTATGATATTTTCGCTGCGAATGAACATACGGTCACTAATGCGAAAAAACATATTTTTAAAAATA
>NZ_JBNLYC010000177.1:0-7583 GCF_050172015.1 Bacillus sp. GMa5/1
TAAACGTTTCATATTGCTGATTATTCATACTAAAGTGTTAAAAATAATATTTTTTATACTTTTCTAAATTATCAGAGAAAAACGAATTTTATATCTCATAATATTTTATGTATAATTATCCTTTTGTTTTTATCATAAAATAGCACTCTCTTCATAATAAAAATATGTAGGCTAAAATGAGTGCAAAGGTTAAGAAAGTATGTTACGATACATTTTGCTAAAAATAGATATCGGTAAAGAGGGGACGGACATGGCAGCAATTCAGGCAAAAAACGGGCCTACTGAGAAATTAAGTTTATTCTTATTAACATGGCCTATTTTTCTAGAAGTTTTTCTTTTTATGTTAATGGGGATCGCTGATACTTTCATGTTAAGTGCATTATCAGACGATGCTGTATCTGGGGTTGGTGCAGCGAATCAATATCTTCATATTGCGATTTTGGTATTAGAAGTCATCGGGAACGGCGCTGCTATCGTTGTATCTCAATACCTCGGTTCCAAACGCTTTATGGAAGCATCTAAAATATCAGCATTAGCCGTCACATTAAATTTAATAGTTGGGCTCGTTATAAGCGCTGGTTTTCTTTTATTTTCGAAACATATGATGCTCGCAATGAACTTACAAGGCGATGTACTAACGTATGCGCAAAACTACTTATCTATCGTCGGAGGAGCCATCTTCCTACAAGCTATTATTAACTCATTAGCCGCAATTATCCGTGTACACGGTTTTACAAAGCAAGCGATGTTTATTTCACTCGGAATGAATATGATTCATATCGCTGGAAACTACGTACTCATTTTCGGGAAATTTGGTTTCCCTGAGCTCGGTGTACAAGGGGCTGCAATTTCTTCCGCTATCAGTCGATTGATCGCACTTATTGTTTTCTTCTGGTTACTATACCGCGTTATGGAATATCGTGTGAAATTACAATATTACTTCACTTTATCCAAAGAATACATTGGGAAAATTTTAAAAATTGGCATTCCATCTGCATTTGAACAAGTGATGTATCAAGCTTGTCAAATCGTCTTCCTTTATTACGCAACGTACTTAGGAACGGAATCATTAGCTGCTAGACAATACGCTACTAACATTTCCATGTTCACTTATTTATTTGCAATTGCAATTGGTATGGGAACAGCCATTATTATTGGCCGCCTCGTTGGTGGTGGCGAAAAAGATGAAGCATACGAACGCTTGTGGAAAAGTGTAAAATGGGCAATTGGTGTAACTTTATGTATGGTCGCTCTCGTTATTACATTCCGTACACAATTAATGGGACTGTTTACAGATAATCCGCACATTATCGGGTTAGGCGCAAGTGTTCTTTTACTAAGTGTACTACTTGAAACGGGACGTACGATGAACATCGTCATCATTAATTCGCTTCGTGCAGCTGGTGATGCAAAATATCCTGTTTTAATCGGTGCATTCTCTATGGTGTTAATGAGTTTACCACTAGGTTACTTTTTCGCCTTTCATTTAGATATGGGGCTCGTTGGTATTTGGCTAGCAATCGCCATCGACGAATGGACACGTGCCATTATTATGTTCTTCCGCTGGAAAAGTAGAGCATGGGAGCGTTATGCGCTTGTTAAACCTGAAGAACAAGAGGAGAATGTTTCTGTTCAAGTTCAGTAATTTTGCATATGGATATCACTAATGATACATGAGATTTATATCGGCGATTCTTTAAATATATCGACTGACCGACAAATGTATACAATTCTTTTATATAGTAGAAAAAGAGCCATCCTTCCATAACAGAAGAATGGCTCTTTTTCTTATTGATAAATCTCTTTATATTTCTTGTACTCCGCTTCCGAACATAGTACGAAATGTCCTGGGCGAATTTCACGCATTGTTGGTGCTTCACTACCATAATTATGCTGTGATGGATCATATACGATACGTTTACGATTGCGCTCATAATCTGGATCTGGAAGTGGAATCGCTGATAATAGTGATTTCGTATATGGATGAATTGGATTCGCATATAATTCATCACTTGTTGTTAACTCAACGATTTGGCCACGATACATTACACCAATACGGTCACTAATGTATTTTACCATTGATAAATCATGGGCGATGAATAAGTATGTTAAACCTTTTTCTTTTTGTAGCTTTTTCAGTAAGTTTACAACTTGCGCCTGAATCGATACGTCAAGTGCTGAGATCGGCTCATCGGCAATGATAAATTCTGGGTCTACAGCAAGCGCTCGAGCGATACCGATACGCTGACGTTGTCCACCTGAGAATTCGTGTGGGAAACGGTTTGCGTGCTCTTTATTTAAACCAACTGTGTTTAATAGTTCATGAACACGGTCCATGCGCTCTTTTTTACTTTTCGCTAGTCCGTGAATATCGATACCTTCTGCAATAATATCCCCTACTGTCATACGAGGGTTTAATGATGCATATGGATCTTGGAAAATCATTTGCATTTTACGGTTGAATTTCTTCAGCTCTGCGCGTGATTTTTTACCATGTACATTTTCACCATCGAATAACACTTCACCAGCAGTTGCATCATATAAACGAATAATCGTTCTTCCAGTTGTCGATTTACCACAACCTGATTCTCCTACAAGACCAAATGTTTCTCCGCGGTAAATATCAAATGAAATATCATTAACCGCTTTGACAACACCACCACTCACGTCGAAGTGCTGCTTTACATTTTTTACTTCAATTAATTTCTCACGTTGTTTAGTCATGTTGTTCACCTGCTTTCATTTGAAGAATGCGTTTTTCAACGACTGCCGGCGGTTTTACTTCTGGAGCTTGCTCGTGAAGTAACCAAGTTGCCGCATAGTGCGTATCACTTACTTTAAATAAAGGTGGGTCCATTTCAAAATCAATTTTCAGTGCCTGTGGGTTACGTGGTGCAAAAGCATCTCCCTTTGGCGGCTTCAATAAATCTGGAGGCGTTCCAGGGATTGCATATAACTCTTCTTCTGAACCATCTAAACTTGGCATAGATGCGATTAAACCCCAAGTATATGGATGTTTCGGATTGTAGAAAATTTCATCTACAGTTCCAATTTCAACAACTTTACCAGCGTACATAACTGCCACTCGGTCCGCAACGTTTGCTACTACACCTAAGTCATGCGTAATGAAAATGATTGCTGCTTCTGTTTTTTGCTGAATGTCTTTCATAAGTTCTAAAATTTGCGCCTGAATCGTAACGTCTAGCGCTGTTGTCGGCTCATCGGCAATTAATAACTTCGGGTTACAAGCTAACGCCATCGCAATAACTACACGCTGTCTCATACCACCTGAGAATTGGTGAGGATATTGTTTTAAACGAGCTTCTGGATTTGGAATACCTACAAGGTCAATTAACTCTAAAGCAACTTTACGTGCATCTGCTTTACTCATCCCTTGGTGTTTAATTAGACCTTCCATAATTTGATTTCCAATTGTCATCGTTGGGTTTAATGATGTCATTGGATCTTGGAAAATCATCGCAATATCTTTACCGCGTACTTGCTGCATTTCTTTTTCTGTTAATTTTGTTAAGTCACGACCTTCAAATACGATTTCACCATTTTTAATGCGTCCAGGAGGATTCGGAATTAATCCCATTAACGCTTTAGAAGTAACTGATTTCCCTGAACCAGATTCTCCTACAATCGCCAATGTTTCTCCTTTTTTCAAATCAAAAGTAACGCCGCGTACAGCTTGTACTTCACCTGCATGTGTATCAAAGGAGACTTGTAAATCTTTTACCTCTAACAATGTTTTCATCTTTGCCTCTCCCCTCTTTTACTTACGCATTTTTGGATCTAACGCGTCGCGTAATCCGTCTGCCATTAAGTTAAACGCTAAAATTAATATACTGATGACAACCGCAGGGATGAACATCATATGCGGATACGTTTGAATAGATTTATAACCATCATTTACAAGAGAACCTAGTGACGCAAATGGTGGCTGAATTCCTAAACCGATGAAACTTAAGAACGCTTCACCAAACACCGCTGATGGAATTGTAAACATCGTCATTACGATAATAGGTCCCATTACGTTTGGAATTAAATGTTTCACAATTAATTGTGTATTTGTTGCACCTAATGTACGAGATGCTAATACATATTCTTGGTTTTTTAACTTTAAGATTTGTCCACGAACAATACGCGACATCCCTATCCAACCTGTAATCGCCATCGCAAGTGTAATTGACCAAATACCAGATCCCATAATGATTACCATTAAAATAACGATGATTAAGTATGGAATACCGTTAATAATCTCCATAATACGTTGCATAATGTTATCTACTCTACCGCCGTAGAATGCTGAAATACCTCCGTATGCAACCCCAATTACTAAGTCAATTGCTGCCGCTAAAAGAGCGATATATAATGATACGCGTGTACCTTCCCATGTTCTTGTCCATAAGTCACGGCCAAGGTCATCTGTACCAAACCAGAAGTACTCTTTAATATCACGTTTTTCATATTGGTCAACACCATATTGATCTGTACCGTCAAATGGTAACCAATGAACATTTTCAATAACTGGAATTTTTGGTGGTAATTTCGCACGACCTAAATCTTGCTCTTTATACGAGTGTTTACTTACCATCGGTCCAAAAATCGCTAATAGCGCAATGATAACTAACAATACAAGGCCAAGCATCGCACCTTTATGTTGGAATAAACGTCTTCTTACATCTTGCCAAAACGTTAAGCTTGGACGGGCAATGACTTCATTATCAACATTATTTTGATTGGCTTGTTGAAATAAATCTGGAGATAATTTTTGTACATCTTTCATCATTTTTTCCCTCCCGCTAAACGAATACGAGGATCAATAATTCCGTATAAAATATCGACAATGAAAATAACTAAAATGAAGATCGCACTATAGAAAATCGTAGTTCCCATAATAACTGTATAGTCATTTAAAGTAATCGATTTAACGAATTGTTCCCCAAGTCCTGGTACAGCATAAATTTGCTCGATAACAAGTGTTCCTGTAATTAATGCCGCAACCATTGGTCCTAAAATTGTTACAACTGGAATTAACGCATTACGAAGTGCATGTTTGACAATGATAACGCCTTGGCTAATTCCTTTCGCTTTCGCTGTTAAAATGTAATCGGCTTGCATAACTTCAATTAATTCTGCACGAGAGAAACGTGCGATTGTCGCGATAACTCCCATCGATAATGCAATTGTAGGCATTACAGTAAACTCTGGTCCTTTCCAGAATGCTACTGGGAACCAGCCTAGTTTTACCCCTACGAAATATTGCAGTAATGCGGCGAATACGAATGATGGTACCGACATTCCGAGTACCGAAATAACTGTTGCACTATAATCTACCCACGTATTATTACGAAGTGCGGCAACAATACCTAAAATTAAACCGATAAATGTTCCTAATATAATCGCTTGTAAACCTAATTGGGCTGATGGTCCAATACGATCCACAATCATGTCTGTTACTGGGCGGTTATCATATTGGAATGATACCCCTAAATCACCTTTTGCTAAGTTACCTAAGTAACGTGCGTATTGAACTGGTACAGGATCATTCAATCCGTATTTTTCAAGAATGATTTCTTTCTGTGCCGGTGATAGCTTCTCCTGGTTTTTAAGCGGAGAACCCGGAAGTAATTTCATCAAAAAGAAAGTCATTGTAGTAATTAAAAATAATGTCAAAGCCATGTACACGAAACGTTTTAATACATAACGTCCCATAGTCAAGCACCTCCCCGTTTTTCTCAAAAGCAATAAGATAGTTTAAAATATTCTTACTTTTATTTTTTTAAAATAAGAGCATATGCCCATCATAGGCATATACCCTTGTAAACGATGGAAAAAAAAGATTATTTTTGTTCAACAGATGCCCATTTGTAAGTTAATTTACCACCATAGTTAATTGGGATAATATCTTTTACGGCACCTTTTACTACATACGCTGAACCTTTTTGGAAGATTGGAGTGATAACTGCATCCTCTTTAATTAACATCTTCTCTACTTCTAGAAGGTTGTCCCAGCGAGCTTGTAAATCTTTTGTATCTGTTTTAGCTTTTAGGATTAACTCATCATATTTCTGATTAGAATACCCTGTTTTATTTTGAGAACCATTCGTAACAAACATATCTAAATATGAGATTGGATCTGGGAAATCTGGTCCCCAAATACCAAACGCAATATCATATTGCTGAGAATCTTCTAATTTATTTTTTTGTGCGAATGGTTGCTGTTTAATTTTAATTGATAAACCTGGTAAGTTCTTTTCCATCTCACCTTTTAAGAATTCCCCAACTTTTTTAGCATCTTCATTATCAAAGTTTAAGAATTCTAGTTCGATTTTATCAGTTCCAAGCTCTTTCTTCGCTGTTTCCCAAAGCTTTTTTGCTTCTTTTGGATTTGTTTCAACTAGCTTTCCATTTTCAGCTCGGAAATCTTTTTTATTTGGACCTTCAGCGAAATCTTTTCCAACAAATCCGTAAGCTCCAATTGCGCCGTTATTTAAAATAACTTTTGCAATGTTATCACGGTCAAAGGACATTGAAATTGCTTTTCTTAAGTTTTTATTACTTAAGTACTGATTACTTTGATTAAATCTTAAGTAAGCAACCCCTGCCTCTTTTCTTGTTTGGAACTCTGGGCTTTTTCTAAACTTATCAACAAATTCAGACGTTAAAGCCGCCCGATCAATCGCGTTTGTCTCATATAAATTTACATCAGTTGCTGTATTTTTTACAATATTAAAGTTGATTTCTTCGATTTTAACCGTTTTATTATCCCAATATGAAGGATTCTTCTTGAATTGGAAACTTTGTTCATGTTTCCAATCACTCATAACGAATGGACCGTTATATAATGTTGTATTTGCCTCTAAACCAAATTTATCACCTTGTGCTTTTACAAAGTTTTCATTTAGTGGGTAAAATACTGGATAAACTGTTAAATCGATAAAGTAAGGAACGGGATTGTCTAATTCTACTTCTAATGTATAATCATCAATCGCTTTTACACCTAATTGGTCAGCAGGTAATTCTTTTTTATGAATTTTCTCTGCATTTTTAATATCGAACATAATGTATGAATACGTTGCTTTTGTATCTGGATTTACTGCTCTTTTCCATGAATACACAAAGTCTTTAGCTGTTACAGGTTCCCCATTCGACCATTTCGCATCTTTTCTTAATTTAAATATGTATTTCTTCCCATCATCTAGCTTTTCGACATCTTCTGCAACTCCAGGCATTCTCTTTTGATCTTTGCCAATACGATATAAACCTTCCATCGTATTATTTAATGCTGTAGAAGATGAAGAATCAGATGCTAATGATGCATCCATTGACGGAATTTCAGATAACTCTGTTAAATTAAGAATCTGTTTTCCGTTACTACTACTCGTAGCGTTCTCTTTCCCTTTTGCTTTTGCGTCATCTTTTTGGTAGCTACACGCGCTAAGCAACATACTTGCAGTTAAAGTTGATGCAAGTAATAACGGTATCTTTTTCTTCATGTTGTGTTGCCTCCCCTAATTGCACTTCCTGTACCCTCACTTGTTAAAAAGTAGAATTGAAAGAATAATCTCCAAGTT
>NZ_JBNLYC010000178.1:0-7545 GCF_050172015.1 Bacillus sp. GMa5/1
GTTTGAAAATTCCCCTTATTTAACCTTTCTTCAGCATTTATCCTGATTTTCTTCTCAACCCAAACTCTATTATAATTAAAATCTTTTATTTCATCTCTAATACTTTTAACTTTCACACTATTCATTTCAGTGTTTTCCTTCCTAGTAAAACATCTCAGTAATTTACATAACAATACAATTCACTTCGCTTTAATTGAGGTTTGGACCCCCAGGGATTGATTGAATTCTACTATTTAAATAGTAGCTTTATACGGTACTACTATGTAACCTTAATTAGATTATTCCGAATTGGAATCATTTGAATTGCTTCAAAAGGGGTCCTATATAAATATCTCATTTTAACCAATTTATAACAAGCTTTAATTCAAAGTTTTTTTTATATTAATAGTATTAAATTCAAATTATATGATACTGTAATTATTTAGATTTTAATAGTCATAACTTAACACTACTGATTGAGACTACACAGCACCGCAATGACATAGTACTCCCTTCATTCAATCATATGTGTCAATCAAAAACGTATTGCTAGAACATAGATAAGGAAGGACTGTATAATACCAATACTGGACGGTACTATGTTGATAGGATAATAGGTTAAGAACTAAGCTGGACGTACTATATACCCTACTATCAGTGGCAAGGATACCTGTAAGGTAAACGAAACGAAAAGTAACAGACATGGCAAAAGACACGAGGTGAGGGCAACAGGCAAGAAAAGAACGAATGAAAGAAGAATCAAACGAAACAAGAAAGAAGATCAGCGAGAAGAATGGAACGAACCATGTGGAGAATTAGTGGTAACGTTATGCGGAGCATTGCGACGCATACTATATTTTTATATAGGGATACCCCACCCTATGGGGGCTGGGGGGTATATATGGCTGGTCTGGCATCCACTAAATATACACCATATTTTTCAAACCTTTTGGGGCTAACAGCATTCCCTACGGGCGATTCTGAGGCGATTATCTTTTACTTTATGGGAATAAAGCCCCTAACGTTGATTATGATAAGCTACCTGAATATCTTAAATATGACTTTCTAGGAGGGAACAACTAATGACTATCTTCCCAAACCAAACACCTAAGGAAAAAGTACAGGCTTGGTTAAACATGGAAAACTATTTTCATATGGATTATAAGACATACATTTTAGAGGTAGGTCTAGCAATGAAACTACCTTTAAAGATTATTATTGCCTATCTTGAAACTAATTATTTAGACTTACAGCACCTTGACGATAAGGCGTTTATATTAAAAGTGAATAAGGATATGGAAGAACTTAAAGGGTTGGTGTAATTGTTGATTATATTTATTTTTATAAATCACAATTTTAATGTCCTAGAAAGAGGGATTATTGCAAGTTAACCGATGGAACTACGCTTGCATATGGGGGAAACAGGGCTTTTCCCACGTCGTGCAATTCTACGTGTAGGTTATTACGTGATAGTGAAGTAGCAAAGAAAATACGTACACAATTCTGTTAAAATGGAATAACCGATTCTTAAAAAGAAATTTTGCAATGGAATCAGAAACATTTTAAGGGGGCTTGCTGCCATGACAGAAAATGAGAAGGAATTGATTCAACAGATATATGAAAAAGTATGTGAAATGGAGAAGACAGTGGATAGAGTAGAGGATAGTTTAGATAGGGTGGACAGTAAAATGGGTCATTTAAGTGGTGAGGAAACTTTAACTTCAGTAGAGGATAAATTGGATGATGTAAAAAGTGTATACAAAGACCTACAAAACACTTTTACAAAGGGATTTGCCGATGTACACAAGGGATTTGCTGAAATTAAAGAAGTAAATAAGAATCGTAAGACAGCAAAGGAAATCATTGAGGGCATTGCTGGGAATGGCCAAAAGCAAAAGGGACAATTAAATTAGTCCCTCAGCTTTGAAGTGATCTTTTATTATAGCTGGGTTAACTTTTAATTCTCGTGCTATTTCATGTGGTTTGTAATCTTCTATTATCATTTCATATAATCGTTTTGCCATTTTGTCAGGGTTCATTTGCTTCTTCCGTTTTTGGGGTGATATCTTACTATTACCCACCGTATTTAATCTTGTACCAAAACTATCTCCATAAGGCAAAGTACAAATATGACGCTGTGAGTCTTTCCCTATCATATACCTAGCCTTGTTATAGAACTCAGCACCGCACTTATCACAGTGGAATAGCACATTGTAGCATGTTGGTTAGTGTAGCGTGTCACAGGCGTTACAGTACCGTTATATGTTTTATTTAATCTTGCCTCATATTCTAATTTATTCATAATAGTTCCCCTTTTCATAGTTAATTAAGCAACAGTTTAAAGCGTGTTTTTGGGTTCTGAATAGGAATATACCCGACCTCCAGTTTTGGGCCTGAAAACGTTGATATACCAAGCCCTCATTTAGCTAAAGTGTTGCGTATTCTACTGTTTCTCTCTGTCTTTCTTCTAGCTGACTTCCTGCATACGTCAGAACAGTATCTCAGTCTCAAATTATTAGTTTTGAATATCCGTTTACAGCCATTACATTGCTTTGAGGAAACGGAAACCTCTTTGACTACACCATGCTTAGAATCAAGTCCATTTAGTGAATTTAAGTAGTCACATTTCACATCTTCTTTATCGAACTTGTAACGGTCATGTTTAACCAATAGAGGGCAGTGGGCGTCTCTTACTGCACACCAGTTCTTCTCCCCATTGAACTCTTTAATTAAGTTGCAACAAACCTTTGCTTCCATTTCTCCATGTCCCCTTAAATAGAAAAAGATCACTAGCTATTCACCAGTGACCTCTCTTGTAATTTGTTTTGCTATTGCTACCTTGTCAGCGTATGCCTTTTCTTTTGCTTCAATCTCTTTGATAAGACGTTCTTTGACACCACTGTCTTGTAATTGGTTAATCATAGCCTTTGTTAATTCGCTATCATTGACAGGTGATTTTTCTATGTAGTTAGCAACCTCATTTTGTAACGCCAATCCATATTGCATTGCCAATACTGGTGGTAATCCTTTTAGAACCTCGGTATTTCCTTTTCGTAATTCGTCCATTACATCTTGTTTAACGATACTAGTTAAATTCATAACTATTTTCCCTCCTTAGGTGCTTGTAAATGGTCTGGTAAATTCCCACGAGTAGCGGAAAACATTTCATTCTTAGAAACAACAGATGTCTCAAACCATGTAAAGAATGGCTGATACTGTTCTTGATTGAATGAGTGTTCCAAACGTGGATACTCTTCTTTAACTTTTGTATCTTCAAACACTTCATAAATCTCAGGTGCAATAGCATGGTATTGTTGTTGGAACTGTTTACCTACGCCAGCAACCTCAGTAAGTAATTCATAACGGTGACGGATAGCTAGGTCTGTCACGTCATACTCATAAGAACTAGACCGGTCTTTTCTCAGTACCTCTTGAAACACTGGAACATAAGCAAGTTTCAAAGCTGATCTTTTCTCATTCAACTCTTCTAACATAGAATGAATGATTTCTAATTTTGAATTGATTCCTTTTGCCTGTGCCTTTAAATAGATTCGTTCTGACAAGTTAGCATTCTCCTGGTCTAACAAAATCGCTGTCATTTCCTCCTGCATTGCCACCAGTTCCGCTTGTAGTTCCTGTTCTTCCTGATCTAAGTTCTCAGCCTTTGCCTTATACTCAGCTATAACTTGTTTAGTCTCGACGAATAAATCTTTTACTTCCATTTCACATTCCTCCAATAGTAGTTATTATTTGTAGCCTCTTCTGGACTTTATTTCTAAGATTCTGCGAACGCTAGCTAACTCAACATTAGAAACTCGTAATCGTCTAATAGCGTCCTTAAATTTGCTGTGATACAGCGGTGTGAACTCTATTTCACCTCGTTCTAGTTTTCCGATGGTACTTCTATCAACGCCCATGACCTGTTCAAAATCTGATTGAGTCTGATTCCTCAATTGCCTGACAGGTTTAATAAAACGATGGTCAAAGTCCTGTTTGTATTCCAAGTTATTCACCTTCCTTGTTTGGGAACTTCATATAAATAGAAAAAGGCATGTCATACGACACACCTTAACTAATAGGAGATCAATTCAACTATCATTATCCGTAGGAAACCATTTAAAGCTTCCTCTATTTTAATATCTTTGAAACCATAGGGCATTACAGGTAGAAAAGCCATCTTTCAAACAGTTTTTTAAAATAAAGGTTCTTTATCACTAAAGAATATGTATATAGCAAATAGAATTACGAAAAAAGATATTCCTTGAAGGCTTAGCCACTTTACAACAGGAAATGACCCTTTTATAATGAAATTAATAAATAATTCATGTGAAGTGGTTTTTCGTTAGAAACGTAATAAACATAATTGATATACATAAAATCCTAACTTCTAAACCTTGACAGGGTGGAGGTCGTGAGTTCGAGCCTCTCCGGGGTCATAAAAAAGAGACACCATATCAACCTTCTACGTGATATGGTGTCTCTTTTTATCTAATTCAATTACTTCCCACCAAACATCTTCTCCAAAGACTTCGCATTGGCAAACAATACTTCTTTCAAGTTATCGTCAGCAACGATTTTATAATCGCCATCTTTGTCTTTCTTTAAGTTCAATGTAACCTCGCGAGTTGCCATTGCTGCATCTTTATCTGCTAAGTTTTTGACGATAGTTGATGTCATTGTTTTTTCGATTGCTTTTTCAGATTGTTCTTTGTCTTCACTAAAGGCACTAGCGAACGCCATTGGCATAACTTCTCCCACTGCTTTTGTTACAGCAACGGATAGATCTGCAGATGTAATTTTCACTTTCACTTCTGCTTTGTCATCCTTTTTCAATACTTCTTCTAGCTTTTCAAATTTAAAGTTCTTTGTAATTGCACTTAGCATTGCTTTTGCCTCAGCATCATCTGTTTTTTCATTTAGTTTATTAAATTCCTTGTCACTCTCAACAAATGTACGAGCCTTTTCTACATCACCTTTTTGTATCGCTGTTAAAAATTCTTCTGTAGTATCTTTCGGATTTGCACACCCCGCTAAAACACCTGCTGTTAATCCTACTACCATCATTAATAGCAATAATTTCTTTATCTTTTGCACGTTCATTCTCCTCTTATCTTTTCTAGTAAGTCAGCATCATACAATATTATGAAACTGACATTACAAACATTTTTTAGTATAGCATTTATATGATTCGTTTTCTATTAATTCCCAAAAGATAAAGGGCCTTGCAGCATTCCTACAAGGCCCCTCTTCTATCAATCTGTATCCGTAGCACAAATGAACCACATTTTACGCTCCCTACTATCTAACACCATCCAAGTAGCATCCCATGCAACATCGTAAAACCAATCTGTCCAAGGGCAATAGCTTTTGAACACTTTAATATCTTCATAGCGATCTTGGAACATATATTGACATACATTCACGGCTAATTGTTTTGCGATAACTGGTCGTTCCTTAAATCCTTCATATGCTCCGCCCGACAAAATTTGAGCGGCAATGCTACCATCAAGCATGACTGCCCATTGCTCTTTAAAATGCAACTTATATTTTTCTGACGTATGTATTTTTAACTCTTCTAAGCTATTGATTATATCTAAAGAGTTAAAGATTCTTCTAAAGAAGTGCTCGTGTCCATCTTTCCAATATGGTATTTCTTTAAAAAAATTTTCGTTATGTACTTTAAAACAGCTTATAACCACTCCGCCATTTACGTTTTGTTCCTTAAATGTATGTATGAGTTTCTCAATAGATGAGTCATTCGTTTCTATTTTTTCAAACGTTCCTGCTTTCCATCTCATAACGCCCACCACTCTCTATTCAAAATTTGTTTCTTAATTATAAATATCAAAATAAAACCCAGCAACTTTAAGATTGCTGGATTATCTCTTATTTATATTTAAAAAAACAATAACAATTGCTCCAATTATATAATGCCCTGCTACCATCCACATACTCCGATCAAAAATCATAAGCGATAACCAGAGTGATATATTCATAGTAGCAAATAATAAATATAAAATGTAATCTCTCTTTTGTATTGCTCCTCTATTCATCAAAATGTAAGCGGCACCGATAGGAGGAAAAAGACAAATATTTTTCTTAACGACTACGGATGCGGAGTTAGTGTCTGCATATGAACCTCCTTTTCATCATAATACTTGCTTCAACATCGGCCTCACTACCCTATATTCATCACTATAAGCTTCCTTTATGATTAAAGGCGGGTAATCACTTTTTTCTTCCTCAATCATTATGAATACTTCTGTTTTCTCTTGTAATGTATTAGATTCTCTATTTTTAGTAGGTTTTTTACTTGTTTTAATTTTCTTTGTTACTTCGCCAAGTTTTTGCCCAACTTCTTCTACTTTGGCAGGTTCATTCGTAACATAGTATTCTTGTTCGTCCCATACTAATATAGGTGGCACTTGTTCTCTTTTGTTACATATTATATAAGTAGTACTAGCTACAAGTAGTATACAAGTTAATAAATAGAAGATAGTTTTTTTATTCATATACTACACTCCTTATCTATCATTTCATTGGATTATATAACACAATTTATTTTCAGAAAATGGATTTGGTGGTAATTTTCAGGTTGAACAATAAAGAAAAACCTTACCAAAGTAAGGTTCCGTTTTTACATTCTATAGTGACTGATTAATTAATACGATCATTACAATAATTGCTATAAGCATAACAACTAAACAGCCGATTAATTTATAAAATCCTCGCTTCGTTAATGTCCCACCTTGAACGTCTTTACGAATAAATAAGAATACGGCTAAAAATAATACAAGCCCAATGCCAAAAGCATACATCATTTGCATATGTTAATCTTCCTTTCTCTCCTCCATCTTAATATCTTTTTGCTAAAACAACAAATGAGATAAAGACGGTACTCATTGTAAGTGCCATAAGTATATTCAATAATTCAGTAGCTGATAGTGTAAGTATTTTTAAGTTTAAGCCGATAGAGAAAAGAAGATAATATGCCGTTAATGCAAAAAAGGTTACAAACATTCCTTTATAACGAATCAGTTTCATTCGCTCGTCTTTTTCTTTAAATTGCGGATGCAAGTAGCTTAGACAGAAACACATAATCATCATCCCCAGCAATGGATACGTTATGGCTGGCGGTGCAGAATGCGTCATTATACCTGTTAATATCATAAATCCACTCATAAATAGAAAAATAATCCCCATAATTACAAAGTACTTTTGTGAATAATTCATCCCTATTCCCCCTCTTCTTTTCCTTCATAAATAAATACATGTTCTATTGTTGTCTGAAATGTTTTCGCTATTTCAAATGCTAGCGGAAGTGATGGATCGTATTTCCCTTTTTCAATTGAGATAATGGTTTGTCTGGAAACTCCAAGTTTCTCAGCCAACTTTTCTTGAGATAGTCCAAATTTTTTTCGGTATTCGACCATTTTATTTTCCAAGGAAATTTCTCCCTCCTTCCATATACCGAGTATATATGTAAAGGAAACTTTACGTCAAGTTCCCTTTACATATATTTTGATTATTATTCATGCTATTTATATAGAAGAAACTTTTTTAAAT
>NZ_JBNLYC010000179.1:0-7540 GCF_050172015.1 Bacillus sp. GMa5/1
AATAAAAATAGACTACTTCTAAAACAACACACATAAATTTCATATAATATGGAAATATTAAAAGGAAAATTGTTCTAAAATCAGGAGGTTTCCGCAATGACAAGTGATACATTTCCACAACTGCCGCTATCTTATTGGATTGAATCTACTCAGCTTCCTACTTTCCCTCGTTTATCCGAAAATATAAAGACAAAAGTTGCTATTATCGGTGCTGGTATTACAGGTATTACTACTGCCTATTTACTTGCAAAAGAAGGCATCGATGTTGTTTTAATTGATTCTGGTCGTATTTTAAACGGAACGACTGGGCATACAACAGCGAAAGTAACAGCACAACATGATCTTATTTATGATGAATTAATAAACCATTTCGGTGTAGAAAAGGCCGGGCTTTACTATGAATCAAATAATCAGGCTCTACAATTCATAAATGAAACTGTTCAAACATATAAAATCGACTGTAATTTCTCAAATGAAGATTCATATTTATATACAACTACCGATAACGGATTAAGAAATTTATCGAAAGAATATGAAGCTTATCAAAAATTAAATATACCTTGTGACTATGTTCAATCTCTATCGATTCCTATTCCAGTACAATCTGCGCTTATAATGAAAAATCAAGCACAATTCCATCCCCTTCTTTATTTAAAAACACTTTTAGAAAAGTTTGTGGAGATGGGCGGAAAGCTCTACGAACAAACAACAGCTATGGATGTGGAAAAGGGAGATCATCCACAAATAATTACAAAAGAGGGCCATCATATCACTTGTGAATATGTCGTCTCTTGTTCACATTTTCCTTTTTATGATGCAAATAGCTTTTTCTTTACGCGAATGTACGCAGAACGCTCCTACGCTCTTGCAATAAAAGCAAAAACGGATTATCCAGGTGGCATGTATTTAAGTATTGATGATCCAAAGCGCTCCTTACGCTATATAACAAACAATGGAGAAAAATTAATTTTGATTGGCGGAGAGAGTCATAAAACAGGACAAGGAATAAATACGATGCTTCATTACGAAGCACTTTATTCTTTTGCTGAAGCAACTTTTGGAATAGACGAAGTTCCTTATAGATGGTCAGCACAAGATTTAATCACTCTAGATAAGCTTCCTTATATCGGACATATTAACGAAAGAAATCCAAATATCTTTGTTGCAACTGGATATCGCAAATGGGGCATGACAACTGGAACTGCTGCCGCTCACCTACTGAAGGACTCCATCCTAAAAGTCCACAGTCCCTATAAAGAACTGTATGCACCATCACGCTTCCATGCAAATCCAGATATAAAAACGTTCCTCTCCCAAAACATTGATGTTGCGAAACATTTAATTGAAGGTAAGATTGAAACCGCATTACGTAAGCCAGAAGATCTCGAAGTTGGTGAAGGATCTGTCGTACATGTTAACGGTAAACGAGCAGGTGCTTATAAGGACAAAGAAGGAAAATTACATATCGTCGATACAACTTGTACACATCTCGGCTGTGAAGTTGAATGGAATAATGGTGATTGTACTTGGGATTGCCCTTGCCATGGTTCTCGTTTTTCAATTGAGGGAGACGTTCTTGAAGGCCCAGCAGATCAACCGTTAAAACGAGTTGATAATGAGTAAACAAATAAAGAAGTTCAACAGAATTACGGTTGAACTTCTTTATTTGTTATAAAATCTTTTCAGATAAATTTCGACACAGGGAGGGAAATATTAACATTAAATAAAATAATATATTCATCTACAAATTAAAAGGGGTGAATATTATGCAACCTTCAGCTCCACCTCATCTAGAATCTACAGAAACTATCTTTTCAAGCTCTATTACAAAACTTGTTGTTTTTATTTGTTGGCTAGCCATTTTAGCTGATGGATATGATTTAGGTATTTACGGTGCCGTTCTACCAAAGCTCCTAGAAGACAAAAGCTGGGCGCTATCACCAGCGCACGCTGGTACAATTGCAAGCTATGCTTTATTTGGGATGTTTATTGGGGCTATTCTAGTTGGAACGATTACAGATCTAATTGGGCGTAAATGGACGCTTATATGCTGTTTAGCACTTTTTTCTATCACAATGGGTTTAGCGGCTATCGCTTCTTCTCCTGAGTTATTTGGATTATCTCGATTTATAGGAGGAATCGGATTAGGCGGTGTTATCCCAACGGCTTCAGCACTTACTGTTGAATATTCACCAAAAAAAAGGCAATCTTTTATTTATGCTCTTATGTTTACTGGCTATCCTTTAGGTATCGTATTAGGTGCTATTTTGTCTATGTTTATGTTAGAAGATTTCGGATGGAGAATTATGTTTGGTATCGGAATGATTCCACTACTCCTCATTCCTTTCATTATTCGCTATTTACCTGAGTCCATTCAATTTTTATTATCACGTAATCGCCAAGAAGAAGTGAACCAAATTCTTAATCGTTTTCAAATTGAATTTCATGTAAAAAATAAAACTCATCAAGCTCCATCTACTATACGAAAGAAAAATGGATTTTTTACTTTATTCTCAAAAGAATACATAAAAGCAACACTACTTTTTTGGATCACTTATATAATGGGAATGTTTTTAATATACGGTTTAAATACTTGGTTACCACAGATGATGCGCCAGGCGGGATATCCTCTTGGATCTAGTCTGTCTTTTCTACTTATGCTAAATATTACCGCAGCTGTTGGTGCGTTATTCGCTGGAGCAATTGCTGATCGTATAGGCGCAAAAATTGTTATTAGCATCTCTTATCTTATGGCAGCCATATGTATCGGACTATTAACAATTAAGCCATCTGTTACAATCATTTATCTTTTAATTGGCCTTGCTGGTATTGGATCGGTCGGTATTACTCAAATATTAAATGCATATGTAACACAATACTTCCCATCACATATCCGAGCTACCTCCTTAGGCTGGGGACTGGGACTTGGCCGAGTTGGTGCAATTGCTGGCCCTATTCTCATCGGTATTATTATGACAATGCAATATGACTTAGCATGGAATTTTTACTTATTCTCCTTTGCAGGTCTTATCGCAGCTATATCTGTTTTCTTCATTCCTACAAAATAAAAAGAGCACAAACTTACTTGTGCTCTTTTTCATATGCTCCAAACAGCATGTCTCGAAATAGTGTATTTAAAATTTCAATATCGATCCCTGATCCCTTTTCAATTCCTTTTACATATTGCCCATAGTAATGAATTTGTTCTTCTAAAAATTGATTTAGCACCTTAATTTTCAATCCAACATCTAATTCAGTACCTGCTTTTTTCTTTATTAACAACTTTTCAATCTCATCTAACACACTACGTTCTAATGGTAATTCTGTAATCAATCGATCAAATTCTACAGGTGGTAAAGTTGCTTTCTCTTCTAGCCACTTACAAGCTAAAATAGGACGTAATACATAAAAGTACTTTTTCAGCTTTACATTCTCACCTTGCAAAAATTCACGATAATTTTTCGACGCCATATGTAAATAATGATATATCGTTGCTTTTGGATCAAAATTCTTCTCACTCATCTGTTGAAGTAGTTCTGGAAAATTAGAGTTTTTCGAATAAAAAATTGGTGATCGAATCCACTCAAGTAAAGCTGGGTTCGACTTCGCGAATAGTTGCAACGCCTTTTTAATATCCCAACCACTTATATCTAAATCATCACTAATTGGATATTCAATTACATCACGTTTGTCATGAATTGATAAATACCATTCTACCGGATGTATATAAACAAACCTAACATCATAATCGCTATCTTTCGATGGAAATCCCCAAGCACGACTCCCTGATTCCACCGCAAATAAAATTTTTACATCATTCTCTTTTTCAATTCTTTCTAACTCCAACTCGATTTTCTCTCTCATTTCATAACATCTCCATTTTTTGATTATTTCCTTGGAAATTCGACAATACACTATTAATTTTACTACATACTAAAAAAACTGTCAGAAATTACTGACAGCCTAATAAAACTTCTATTGTTGCTTTTCGATTACAGTAGCAGCAATTCGTTCAAACTCTTTTTGAATCTCCTCTTTATATGCATCTACTATTGAAAAATCCATAGCGGCAATATAAATTCGTTCTAATTTATCACGAACCGATTTTGCTTTCGCTAAGAAAGACATTGCCTCATTCATTTTTGCTTTATACTGAATGGAAACATCACGAATTTCCTTCGCATATTTCTCATCCGTCCCTGGCGTAACAATAAGGGCATACATATCAATAATTTCATCACCTTCGCGACTTGGAAAATATTCATGCGGTGCGGTGCTATCAAAAATTGCAAAGCCTAATTCTCTTACGATAACCATATCAAGACTATTCGGGTCAAATCCGCAATGATATACTTCAACTTCAAATCCTTTTTCTTCAGCTGCCTCAGCTAACTTTTTGAGCATCGTTGATTTTCCAGAGCCTGGGCGGCCTTTTATAAAATAACGATGTGGTAACCCTTCTGTTAAATTAGGAACAAAGTCAACTGCTCCTTTCGGTGTTGCAGCTCCTAAAAAACGATGTTTGACAAGCGATTGTCTCCCGCTTTTATCTGCAAATAATTTCTGGATTAGCTGATCGGTTAGTTCATTTGCTTTATTAAAATCTATATTATCAATATATATCTTCTCCCACTCATCATGTATAACCAATGCCTCTTTAAAACGTGCGTAAGCAGACTGAAAAGCTTTGCTTGCTTCTGAAACAAATCTTTCAATTTCTAACTTCTGCTTTCTTAGTTTATCTGAGTCCCAAGCAATTCCTAAATTTATATACTCTTCAACAACTCCTGGCATTTTTGGCTCAATAACATGCGGTGATGTCCCATCAACAATTCCTACTTTTAATTGTGGGATAATTACACCATCAACCGATTTATTGTCAGAAGAACAATGTAAAAATTCAATATCATATCCTTTTCCAACCCATTCACGACCTATTGCCTTTATTAAAGAAGATTTTCCCGTTCCTGGACCACCCTTTAAGATAAATAATCTGTCTAATCCTTTTAAATTCTCTTCGTATAAATTGTGAAATCCCCTAGCTGTATTACCACCAGCATAATAATTCAATACATTTCCTGTCACTGCACTCACTCCTTCGCAGCATTCTATTTACATAAGCTACAATATGCGAGCGGCTTTATTTGGGTGAATACCTATTTTGTATTGCACACAAAAAGGAAATGAATTACAATTTAACTATCAGAAAATTAAGATTTTTAAACTGAATACTTCTTTATCAAGAGAGGCAGAGGGACTGGCCCTTTGAAGCCCAGCAACATCAGTTTATACGAACTGAATAGGTGCTAATTCCTGCAAAATGCATTGCATTTTGGAAGATAAAACTCAACTAGCATGTAAAGCTCATCTTTCTTGATACTGAAGGATGAGCTTTTTATTATTTGAAAAACATATATTGGAGGTATGTAAAATGAAAGTAATTGATTTATCACAAACATTTGAAAATAATATGTCTCAATTTCCTGGAACACCTAAAATACAACTAGAAGCTGTTACAAGTGTTGAAGAATCAGGCTATCAAGTTACAGATTTTCATTCTGTCGTTCATGTTGGCACGCATTGTGATGCTCCTGCGCATTTTATTTCAGGCGCAACGACCATCGATCAATTACCGCTGGATCAATTTGTAGGTGAAGCTGTTCTTATTGATGTAACTCATGTACAAGAACGAAAACTACCTAAAGAAGTACTGCACGATGCTGATATAAAAGAAGGAGATATTGTTATTTTCCATTCCAATCTATCTACTAAATGGAACACGGAGGCGTATGAGAAAGAAGCTTTTTATCTTTCTGAAGAATTAGCCGAGGAACTAGTACAATTAAAAGTAAAATCTGTCGGTTTAGATTTTATTTCTCCTGATGAGGTAACGACAGAAACATCACCAATTCATCACATACTACTTGGGAATAATATTTATTTAATCGAAAACTTAACAAACTTAGATGCCATTCACACGAAACGTTTCTTCTTCTCAGCAGCACCTTTAAAAATTAAAGATAGCGACGGTGCTTTTGCAAGAGCATTTGCTGTAATTTTTTAAACAAACTATACAAAAAAGCAAAGATCATCATTGACCTTTGCTTCTATTTTTTTTATTTAAATTAAGAAAGAATTGCTCAACATGAGGACGTAACCAGGCTAAATAATCCTTCTCTTTCTTCTTTGTACAAGCTATTTCTTCCCCATCTACCATTTCAACAAGTTCTAGTTCTAACAGTTGCTTCGTGAATGCTAACATATTCACTTCTTCGGATGGATACTCTTCTTTTAATTTCTCCTCAATTTCCCCCAATAAAAAACCGTCACGCATCATTGCCAATGCATCAATCCAAAGTGGCGGCATTTCATACTTTTCTCCTGTAATTGTGTCTTTTACAGTATAATTCTTTTGCTCTTTTCGAAATTGAATCGTGTGTAAACATACAGTCGAATTTAATGTTAATTCCATCATACCACCTCTTTCATAATATCTGCATAGAAAAAAGGATGCGCGTGCACCCCTTCTTATCTTTTCATAACACTACTGAACCGTTACATGAGCAATCAATCTCATGTCGATATTTTCCTCCATTATAAACGAAGTATTTTATAAAAAAAACCCTTCTTGAAACATTTTATAAAATATTTATATTTACACAACAAGAACACTTTTCTGAAAAATCTTTTCTCAAATACATTAAACGGTCGGCAGAAAAATTTCTACTTTCGTTCCTACTCCTAGACTACTTTGGATCGTGATACTCCCTTGATGTTCCTTAATAATTTTATATGTAATCATTAATCCAAGTCCTGTACCATTCTCCTTTGTTGTGTAAAACGCCTTGCCGATTTTTTCTAACTTCTCATTCTCTATACCACATCCTTGGTCTTCAACAGAAATACACAAATGTCCTTGCGTTTTTTGATATGCACGGATATGAATTTCTCCACCCTCTGGCATTGATTCTATTCCATTTTTAATGATATTTAATAACACTTGTTTTAATTGCTTATCATCACCGTTTATAGCCGGTAGATTTCCATCTACTTGTAAATTACATTTAACTCTATATTGCGTTGCATAACTTTCCATTAGATGCACAACATATAGAAGGGTGTCTCGTATATTACACCTTTCATAATTTGTTGGCTTTGGTTTCCCTAACAACATCAATTCACTAACAAATCCATTAACCCTTTCAATTTCTTGTAGCATAATGTCGTAGCTCATCGTATCAGTTGGATTTCTTTCTTTTTGCATTTGCGTAAACCCTTTTAACGCTGTTAGTGGATTTCGAATTTCATGGGCAATTGTTGTAGACATAGTCCCAATCACAGCTAAATTTTCCGTCTCTTTCATATTGTTCATCATTTCAACCACTGTTCTTACATAAGATTGAAATCGTTTTAATAAAGAATGTGAAATAATGAAATAAAATACACATAAAACAAGTGGAATTATCACTTTTAAATCTTGTAATAGCAATGTGAAAAATACGTACTTTCCAATTACACTAAAGGAAACTAAATAAAAGTA